>JARLGN010000339.1 GCA_031292775.1 Acidobacteriota bacterium
AACTATGGAAGGAAGCGGGCCTGCCCGACGGCGTTCTCAACATTGTCACTACGAGCCGGAACGAGGCTGAAATCCTCCTTAAACATCCCGCCATCAAGGGTATAACCTTCGTCGGCTCCACCAGCGTAGGTCTGCACGTCTACTCCACCGCCGCTAGCCACGGTAAGCGTGTGCAGGCGCTCACTGAAGCCAAGAACCACGCGCTTGTGATGAGCGATGCGGTCATCGAGCGCGCAGCACAAGGAATCATCAATTCCTTCTGCGGATGCGCAGGCGAACGCTGCATGGCGCTGCCGGTCGTGGTGATCGATAACTCCATCGCCGACAAGTTGATCGAAGCCGTCGTGCGTCTTGGGAAACAGGTCAACCTTGGTCCTGCTTACGACAAGCACACCGGCCTGGGCCCCGTAGTGAACCAGGGCCACAAGGACTTCGTCCTCAACTGGATTGAGACTGCCACCAAAGAAGGCGCCAAGATGCTTCTCGACGGACGCAATCCGCAAGTGCCGAAGGGGTGCGAGAAGGGCTTTTTCATCGGCCCCACCATCTTCGACTACGTCACCGAAGATATGTCATGTGGCCGGGAAGAGATCTTCGGTCCAGTGCTCTGCGTCAAGCGCGTGGACACCTTCGAAGAAGGGTTGCAGATTGTGAATAAGAGCCGCTTCGCTAATGGCTCCGTGATCTACACCGAAAGCGGCCACTTCGCACGCGAGTTCGCGAAGCGTACCGATTCCGGCATGGTTGGCATTAACGTCGGCATCCCGGTTCCGCTTGGTATCTTCGGCTTCACTGGGCACAAGCAGTCGTTTTTCGGCGACCTGCATTGTATGGGGCGCGATGCTTTCATTTTCTACACTGAAACCAAGAACGTAACCTCCACCTGGTTCACCGGCAAGGAAATCCCTGCCAAGGTCAGTACCTGGGACGGAACCATGACCCGCGGATAGGCATGCCATGCCGTGGAGTTTTTAACGCAGACCAAGGTGGTGGTCGAGCGCTGTACCAAGCAGTGGAGTTGGCCAGACGGCGGCCTCAGTCGCAGGCCGAGAGGAGAGACCATGGCAGCATTGCGTGTGGGCAACGCCCCTTGTTCTTGGGGCACGCTGGAATTTGAGCAAGCGCAAGCGGAACAGATCCCATACGGCCGCATGCTGGACGAGTTGGCCGAAACGGGTTACACCGGGACAGAACTGGGTGACTGGGGATATCTGCCCACCGACCCGGCCGTGCTCAGATCTGAACTGAGTCGGCGCGGCCTGGTGATGCTGGCGGCCTTCGTTCCCGTGGCTTTGAAAGACCCGGCTGCGCACGAAGCGGGGGTGGCGAACGCGCTCAAGACCGCACGGCTGCTGGCGGCCGTGGCCACGGACCCGAAACCCTATTTGGTGCTGGCGGACAGCAATGGCTCCGACCCGAAGCGCACGCGCAACGCCGGGCGGATTACCCCCGAAATGGGGCTGAGTCCGGCAGAATGGAGGACCTTTGCCGCAGGTGCGAATCGGGTGGCACGGGCCGTGTGCGCGGAGACAGGGCTGCGGACGGTATTTCACCACCACTCGGCGGGCTATGTCGAGACGCCGGAAGAAATCACTCTTTTTCTGGAACTTACCGACCCGGCCGTGGTGGGACTGGTGTTTGATTGCGGCCACTACGTCTACGGGTCAGGATCGAGCGACGTAGTCAAGGGGCTGGAACGCTTCCAGGAGCGGATGTGGTACATCCATTTTAAGGATTGCCAGCCCGAGGTGGCCGCCCAGGCGCGAGCCGAACACTGGGACTACTTCCAGGCGCTGCGACACGGTGTCTTTTGCGAATTAGGCAAGGGCTCCGTGGACTTCCCCGCGGTGCTGCGCTGGTTGAAGGCGCATCACTACGATGGATACACGCTGGTCGAGCAGGATATTTTGCCCGGCATGGGCACGCCGAAGGAGAGCGCGCGGCGCGACCGGGATTACCTGCGGTCCATCGAGCCAAACTTCGTTTGATTGTTGGCCCAAAAGGACCGCCCCGTGAGGCTGGGGGAAATTTGTGAGGATTACGACCGGTCGCAGCCTCACCTAGTACCCGCTTCGCCCCATCCGCATAGCAGGTTCAGCGCTCGAGTTTTCTGGCAACCATCCGGCCTCCGGAGGTACCTTTTGAAGAGATCAACCGCCAAGGCGATAATGACCGACGGCCAGTTTTGGATCCCTCTTCCCGTACTTGTTCTGGGGGCCGCGAATCGGTCATACTGCTCTTGGTATGCAGATTGCGGTCAGGTGCCGATAGCTCCTGTGGCGGCTTGAAGCCTACTTTGAGTCAGGATTGGGTAGCATGAATTCCCGGATCTGGCCAGCCAACTCGTGACAAGCCCCGATGAACTGACGCAAGGTGCGCCGGGTGGGCGGAAAGTCGTCGAACTCGTCTACCGATAACCCGTCCAGTTCGTAGGCCCGCCGGAAGTCAGCAAACTTCCGCAGCAATGCCTCCACAATTTTTGGATCGACCGGCTTGTCGATTCGTGGCACGACCTCGACGTCGCTGGCGTTGTAACGAAGCTGCCATTTGTAAGGCGGCGAGATGACCACATCCCCTCCGATGAATTCACTCCAATGCATGTGATTGCGGAAAGCCGCCGAAAGGAGCCGAACCCGATAACCACGTTCCTGGAAGATGCGATAGGTCTTCTTGAACACAGCTACGCCAGCCCACTCGAGATACCCAGGATCTGTGATGATGTTCTGCTTTTCCATCACCACCTTAAGCCAGTCATCCAGCCTGCCCACCATGATCGTGCACACCGGCCCCATGCTGGCGACATCCAGACCTTCTCTCTCCCGTCGTTGCAGTCCTCGTTCCAAAGCCTCGGCCACAGCAATGCACTGTGGAAGGCTGAAGCACACCGTGGCATTGATGCTCACCCCTCGGAAGGTGGCTTCCTCAATGGCAGGGATACCCGCCCTGGTCACCGGGATCTTTACAATCATATTCGGCGCAAGATGGCTGAAGCGAACTGCCTGCTCAACAATGGCCTCCGAGTTCCGGTAGAAGTGCGGGTCAGTTTGGATTGAAAGCCTGCCGTTTTTCCCCCCGCTCAGATCGAAGATCGGCTGCAAGAGCGCAGCCCCCTTCGCCGACATCTCCTCCACCACCTTCCAGCCGATCCCTTCCTCCGTGGCGGTAGCCATTTCCCGAATCAATTGCCGGATTCGTCCCTCCCAGAGGTGCATTTCCTTCTTCAGCACCTCCGTGACAATGACCGGGTTGCAGGTGGCTCCCACCGCCCCGTGTTCAAGGGAGTAGGTCAACTCCGAAAGCGATGCCGAATCGTTCCATAGGCAGGTAGGGGTGGTCTGCGTCATCTCGTGCAAAGGGCTTTTGTAGGCTGTTTGTTCACGCATGGTCTTCTTCCTTTTTGGGATTCCTCTCTAGCGTCTGGAGCAGCAACGGGATTCCTTGGCTCATGGTCTGGCGAGCGGACGCGCTCGCCAGAGTTGACACCGCGTTGATGAATTCATCGCGCCTAAATGCCGGCCAGGCATTGCCGGAATGACTTTTCAATATTTCCTCCGAGCATCGTCGCAAGCCCCATCTATCCCGGGCCGAAGAAGCTCGGCCGTCACCCTTCCGCCCGATCGGCCCCAGCCTCAGTTGTGGAATCATGGGGTGCGCTAAGCGCTTAGAATACTATGATTAATCCCGATATCGTGTCAAGAGATTCGCAGGGTAATGAGGATGAGCAATTTTGAGCCAGGGCGTGGGCACACACAGAGGGTACCTCCGACTGTCCCGGCGACCTTCGCCCCATCGCTCACGCACATTTCGCCAAAGCACCCGCGGCCCGCGCCACGAGTTCCTCCCCGAGGTGGTTAGTACTATGGGGACCCTGCTTCCCGCCGTAAATCCTTCGGGGAACTTTCGATTCTCTTGGAATCGCCCCCCGATTCAATGCGGGATGAATCGCCCAAAGACCCAAGCTGCACGCGGCGGACTGTCTCTGCGGTGATCCCACATGGTACCCTTTGCTCCCCGGATGCTATACTATATCTCCGCAACAAAGACCCGATGCCGGGTTGAAATAGACGAAGCTCCATGCAATCTGAAACTCTCTCGAGTCGAGGAAGAATGGCAAATCCGAGGAGGTCGAATCCAAACAAAGCCGCCAGCATCTATGATGTAGCCCAGGCGGCTCGGGTTTCGGTTTTTACCGTTTCCGCGGTCGTTAACAAAAAGAGTCATGTTGGCAAGAAACTTCGCGAACGTGTCGAGGCGGCCATAAATGAGCTTCACTACCGGCCCAATCTGCTGGCGCGAAGCCTGGCCAAGCAACGCACGAACACAATCGGGATGGTCGTTCCTGACATTGCCAACCCCTTCTTCCCTACGGTTGTTCGGGGCGCGGAGGACGCCGCACAAAAGCACGGGTACAACCTGTTGCTTTGCAATAGCGACGACATCCTGGAAAAAGAGGAAAGCGCGCTGGAATTGCTGCTTTCGAAGCGAGTGGATGGAATACTGCTGACCAAGACAGCCCAGGACTTTACTCCCTCCATGCGCCGGATGATTGCAGAGGTGAATACGCCTTTTGTGCTTCTCATGCGGACGTACCCCAAGTTAACCAAAGACGCGGTGATCACGGATGACTATAAAGGTGCTTATGAGGCAGTCTGCCAATTGGCGCGAGCCGGGCATCGTAGGATCGGACTGATGGGGGGGCCCCTGAAGGTTAGCAATGGAAAAGCCCGGTGGCAGGGGTTTCGCGATGCGCTGGAGGTGAAAGGGCTTGCGTACGACCCGGAACTGGTAATGGAAGGAGACTACCGGATCGAGTCAGGCTACCGGGGCGGGCATTCGCTGCTCTCGCGGCGGCCGGATGGGGTTTACGTTGCCAACTATCTGATGACGGTGGGTTTCCTCAAGGCGGCTGACGAAATGGGAGTTCGGTGCCCGGAGGATTTTGGACTCGTGAGTTTTGATGATTACCCCTGGCTTGCCCTGTTTCGCCCCCGCCTAACCACCGTGGAACTTCCCAAATACCAGGTGGGCTTCGAAGCGGTGGAATTGCTGCTGGAAAAGATTGTGGCCCCGCGCCGACAGGGTGTGGTGAGAATGTTGATGCCCGAGTTGCGGGTTCGCGACTCCTGTGGTTTCCGGCTCCACATGGAAAAATCACGCTCGGAGGGCCCTGTCTCTGGCGTGAATTCTGAGTCGTGATAGCGAAGCATGTTCGAGTCTTCCACCCCATGAGCGATTCGCCGTCGATCGCCCCTCGGTGGGTCACCTGATGTCTTCCCCAGTTTTGATCGCCAAGGACCGGCCGGCGGTTGGAGCCTAAAGCGCATGACATTTCTACGTGTAATTCCGCGCCGTAGACTCCAAATCATGCAATTGACCACCCTGCACCGGCAGCCAAAGGCGGTTCGCATCCACAGATGAGTGGACGCCCCAACATAAGTTGTTGACAGCCGAAAAGGATTCCTGTATCTACTTCTAACCGGTTAGAATACTTCCGGCACGAGCCTGGTCGTGGGCCGACCGGGATCGTGAGTTGTTGGCCGCACAAGGTGCCCGGCTTGAGGTCGTGCTTGGCAGGCCTTGTCTCGAAACCGGAATCCGCTATTTAAGAAGCAGCCTGTGCGCTGTCAGCGGCAAACAAAGAACAATGTCATCCCAGGATCTCAATGGCCACCTTTTAATGCGGAGCTTGGCATGAACCCACATGATAACCTTGTCCACTCACGATATCTTTCTGCAGATCTGCCCGGTGAGCTGCTCAGCCTCCCGCGCGAGGAAGCGGGGTGGGAGTGGATGAGCTTCTTTGTGAGGCGATTGATGCCCGGGACAGCCTGGGAGTTTGAAACCAAAAACGAAGAAGCAATTCTGGTGCTACTGGGGGGGCAATGCGTGGCAAACTGGGGTGCAGGTGAAGCAAGTATTGGACAGCGAAAGAACGTCTTTGATGGCTTTCCTTATGCTCTTTATCTTCCTTCCACGAGTCACGTCATTTTTAAGGCCCTTACCATCTGTGAGGTGGCCGAGTGCAGGGTTCCTTCCATCGCCCGTCTTGAGCCCAAACTCATCACCCCGCGAGACGTTGTCAGCGGTCTGCGGGGAGGTGAGAATAGTTCGCGCCAGATCGTAGACATCGTCCGGCCAGAATTTCCGGCTGACCGCTTGATCGCCGTAGAGGTCTACACTCCGGGTGGCAACTGGTCCAGTTACCCTCCCCACAAGCACGATGTCCACAATCCCCCGCAGGAGGTCGCCCTGGACGAGATTTACTATTACAGGATTGACCATCCGGAAGGCTTCGCCTTTCAAAACCTATACAATCCTCGCACCTCTCGAGATCTGACGCTGAAGGTTCGAGATGGAGATGCCGTGCTCGTCCGGGACGGGTACCATCCTGTAGTGGCTGGCCCGGGGTACAACGTCTATTATCTGAATTTCCTGGCAGGTACTTCCCGAACCATGGCGGTCGTTGAAGACCCGGAACGTGCCTGGGTACGCTCAACCTGGAGGCAACCGGATGCCCGCCTACCGCTTGTACGGGGTTGAGTTTTGGAAAATGGCATCGAACGCCACAGCATTCAAAACCTCATTTGAAAAACAGTGTCCTTGGCCCCGCAATGCCCGCGCGCGGGGCAGGTTTCTGCTGGATCAAGATCACATCTGATAGGTCCTTCGAGGTCCACACGCCTCATGGCTCGGTACTATTCCCACCATCCAATCCAGGAATGGACTGCGCACTCCACTGGAGAGAAATACTCTTCCCTTGCTACTGCTTCAATAGCGTGACGCCGTGCAATGCCACTATGATTTCGTTCGAGAGCACCGTCACTTCGATGTTTTGAATCCTGCGGGAGGGGTCACAGTCCACGTCGACGATATCGGCATGGGTTGGGTTGGCCCATTGTGAGAAGTTCAGCGCCTCAGGGACTCCGAGCTGGCCGAGGATAGTTTCAGCGGGAGCAACCGCCACCTGCCTGGATACCATAGCTGTCTCATCCTGTGGTAAGGCGTCGATCACCTGCATGCCGTTCGCAGCGTAATGATAATTCCCTCCAAAGAATCCCGCCCAGCCGGAATCGAAATTTTGCGGATTCACCAAATCGATTTCACTCTTTCCGCCGTCGGCGTAGTTGAGGACAACGTGCAGATTGGCAATCTGGCTCTGCATCGGAAACGTGACACCGCTGATCAGAAGGTAGATTTTTCGGGCCGTGTCCCCCACGGGAACGGCAACATGATCTGGAAATTCCCGCCAGTGCGACAACGCCACAATATTGTTTCCCTCTTTGCGCTGGGCAAACGGAATTCCATCGTCCGCCACAAACACTCCCTGTTCATTGACGCGGGCCCGTAAGAGGTTGTCATTGGGCCGCCCACTGCGCTCCCCCACCAGATGGGCGAGCATATAATCGCGGCACACTGGGTAAGGATAATCTGTGCCCGTGGTCCAGAACGGGCGGGACAGGACGTTGGCGAGGCGGTCATTGTAAAACCCCTCCAATGGCAAGAGTTTCCAATTCATCCCTGCCGCCACCGGCGAGGTCCGGGGCCAATAGGGCACATTGCTGGTGACTTCGTGTGGCCCCGGCAAGCCGACGATTTTTAAGAGGTTTTTCCCCGGCAATAGACCCTCTACGTTGCCTTCGACCGTGAATTTCCGTTCCGCACCCGGAGGGAGGTTGATGGTCAACTCTGTTGTCCTGCCTGCCCAAAGAGTTTTGCCCTCTCCCTTAATTGTCAGTCCAGTGTTGTTGCGGAGGGAAAAGATGCATCCCCCGGAGCTGAGATCAGGCCGTACGTTCAGGAGTTCCACAGGACGGCGAACCTCTAAATCCACGGGCGCCCATACAGAATTGGTGGAGTTTCCAATGCGGACAAAGAGCGTGTGCGGTCCCAAACTGTCTTTGATGGTTCCGGATAACGATTGGCCGGTTAATTTGGCTTGTTCGAGAACAGTCTGTGGATCTTTGAACTCTTGCAACTGTGCGCTGGGATCGTGAATCAGCAGGCGCTCGCCCGTTATGACAACCGGCCTGAAATCGAGAGACGTTTTGGGGGGTCCCAACCTCAGGTTCAAAACGCTTTCCGTGGCGGACGGCCCCGTGACGTCCACAAACGCTCCGCCAATGCCGGGTTCAACGTGCACATCCACGGGCGACCCATTAATTGACGCTGCCGCCAGACTGGCATCAAAGATCGGGACGCGATAGTGAATGCGCAACGGCTGCGCAGTTTTTGTTTCCAGGGTAATTCCTGAGTCTGATTTGTGAAAGCGGTAGCTCAGATCGGGTGTGGAAATGGACGCGTCGTTCCAATTCTTGGGAAAACCCGGTAAAATATTAATAATCCCGTGCGGCATTTCCGGGAGGATGCCAAAGACTCCTTCGACGGCCGTTCGCGCGAACATGCTGATGGCATCGGCAAACTCTTCATTAGCTCGCTGTTGACCATTCGCGTACGCATGGCAGGAAAGGCCACCGGGGATCCCACCCTGGTACATGGAGGCATAAACACCTTTTACCAGTTCGTATGCCTTGTCGAACTGGCCTGCCCGGTAATAGGCGATCGCGAGGTTCAGATTCTCTGCATAGATTAGATCGTAGGTGCTGTGGGTATAGTGCTCATTGAGATTGGGCGCCCAATTCGAGCTCCACACCAGCCGTCCACCATGAGGGATGCCCGTTTCATTGCGAAGATTCGTCTCCGTGAAACGCAACATTTGGTAGGCTTGGAACGGGTCCGTTATGCCAAAGTCAATGGGGTGGTAGATTGTCGGCAGCTCCGGCTCGGGATGAATTCTTTTCAGGCCAATGCGGTCGATAAACTCCGCGTAGTGACCCTCTGAAGAGAGCCAAAGCCTGCTGTTCATTGCTGCGCGAATGCGTTCGGCTTCCTTCCGAAAGGGGGTTGGATCCTCTCCTGCCGCCTCGGCCGCCTCGGCAGCGAGCTGATAGCCCCTGTACATGTATGCCGACGCCTGCGTGGAATCGCCACCACTGTACCAATGCGAGTCGCTGATCCAGGTATTCAGGCAATTTTCATACAGTGCATTGTCGTCCGGATCCAGCCTACGTTTTTCCCAGGAGAGAATGCCCTCAATCACGGGGAGCAGCGAAGCCAGAAGTTCCCGGTCTCCCGTCCATTGATAGTGGTAATAGATGTGGTCCAGATAAACTTCGTCCATATTGTAAAAAACGGAACCCGGTGATTCCAGCATGTGGGGGATCGCCCCGCGATTATCGCCCGATTGAATTTGGAGGGCGGCGAATGCGAGGATGCTGGTGCGAACGCGGTCATGCCACCCGAGGGCTTCTGATCCGTACCAGCCACGCCATCCCAGGTAGTGCTGCATCCAGCTCAACGCACCGTGAAGAAATGAGGGTGGCTGCCACACACCGTCGTTGGCAATCACCATCGCCTTTACGCCCAGGTCGAAGTACGGATCCGGGGTCTCCACCTGAACGCGCTCCGCCACCGTCCGGTAAAACCGGAGGGATTGCTCGAATGTCTGGGCAGGACGGGCGGCGATTTCCTCCAAGGTCTCAGCCCCCGCCATGGTAAAGAGCAAATGCACGGGACTCTGTGCGCGGGACCAGTCGCCCGAAAAGACAACCACTGGCGTTTTGGACGGCGCGGCGCGAAGGGCCTCTGCGGGGCCATGAATGACTTCCTCGGTATCCTTCAACGCCAACTGACCCGGCAAGTCGCAAGTGCCCCAGATGTCCCTGCCCTTTGGAAGGGAGGATTTCAGCGAAAAGCGGCTACCCCAGATATGGATGATGTTCCCCGCGGCATCATTCGCGGAGAGCTGCAGCTTGTCGATCAGGAAATTGTAGTTTGCGGTATACCCCGAAGCCGCGCCAAACGCCCACAACAAACGAACTCTTTCCACCGGTGGCTTGATCCATCGCAGCCCTATGGTGAATCCTTCGCCGGAGGACAGCGGAACGGCCGTGACTTCCAGCGAGCCAGTCATGACTTGCGGATCCTCCAGCACGTGACGAGTCAGTCCCGGTTCGTAGAAACTGTCGGTTCCCGTGAAATGATCCAGCCATTTGCCTCCATTCTTCGTGACAAGGCCGATGTAGAGTGTCCCGAACTTACCAGCGCTGGTGGGATCAATATAAGCAAATGCCGGCCGGTCTCCACTGAGAAGCATCGAAGGTTCGTGTGTACCGAATAATGGGCGGTTGAAGTACGCTGTCCCATTGTGGACCCAGAACCCTCCGTCGCGAATTTCATAGCGGTATCCGGCGGCCAGACAAGACAAGGGGATTAGTATAAATGCAAGGGGAAGGAATGAGCGACTCTTCATTGTTTCATCTCCCTACGAGCTGCCAAGAAAACAATATTAATACCCAGCTCAGTGGAGGGCACTGTGTGGCAGGGTGGGATCCCAGTCGGGATGGACCTCGTGCCGACGCAGGTTCAGGCCCTTGAGCTAAACCAGGATTCCTGTCGTGGAAGCCCGGAAATGCGTGAGTCTACACCCCGTCGCGCCTTTTGGGAACGGTGGAGTCTCGCAGGTGGAGTCTCGCTGGTGGAGACTTACTCGCCAGCCCGCCGTTCCCGCTGAATAGGGAGAACACCTCGCCGGGTACCCTCTTGTCCTGGCAATTGTTCGCTTGCGAGCAAATCCTTCCGGCATTATAGTGCTCGTCAATCATCATGGAAAAGATTCAACGGCGAACTATTCAGGGAATCCGATAACTTCCGCGGCGTCTGCGGTACTTCAACGTCTGGGCCGCAGGTTTGAAACGATTGGACAAATCTGGTCTGCGTCATGGCGCGCCAGGTGTGACAGAGACGAAGTTGCGATTTGCCAAAGGTCTTAGGAAACCAGGAGGATTGCGCAACGTATGAAAGCCCTCGTAAAACATGCTCCCGGAGATGGCAACGTCGACATCCTTGATGTTCAGGAGCCTTCGTGCGGGGAAAACAAGGTAAAGGTGGAGATTGCGTATTGCGGGGTGTGCGGAACTGACATCCACGTGCTGCATGATACGTTCCGCAACTACCCCCCTGTGATTCTAGGGCATGAGTTTGCTGGCACGGTCGTGGAAGTGGGCTGCCAAGTGAACGGCGTTAAGGTAGGCGCCAAGATAGCGGGACTGGGCGCCACGGCAGTTACTTGCGGCCGGTGCCAGTATTGCCTCTCGGGGCATTTCATTTTCTGCTCGAACCGGCGGGGGATGGGACATGGTGTGGATGGAGGCTTTGCGCGTTATGTGGTTATGCGTCCCGACCAACTCTATCGCGTTCCCGATGGACTTCCTCTGGAAGAGGCGGCACTCAGCGAACCCTTCGCGGCCGCCATTCAGGCAGTGACCGAAGTAACACAGGTGCGGATAGGTGACACGGCTCTGATCTCCGGCCCCGGGCCGATGGGGCTCCTGTGCCTGAAATTACTTGTGGCGGAGGGGGTCAGGACCATCGTGGCCGGGGCGCAAGGAGACGGCGCTCGCCTGGATGCTGCGCGCCGCTTCGGTGCCGCCGCCGTTGTTAATATCGGCGAACGGAATCTGCGCGATGTGGTCCGGGACCAAACCGATGGTCTTGGAGTGGATGTGGCTTTTGAATGCGCGGGCCACGAGGGTTCGGTGCGTGGGTGCCTGGAATCGCTGCGGCCCTTGGGACGTTACACCCAGGTGGGGATTTGCGGTCGCGAAATCCAGTTCCCGATCGATCAAGTCTTTTACAAACAACTGCACCTCACGGGCTCGGTCTGCTACACCGCTCAAACCTGGGACCGCATGATGAAGATCTACGCTCAAGGCCTCGTGCATCTGGGCGACCTCGTTTCAGCCAAGCTTCCCATCTCGGAGTGGCGCACAGCTTTTGATTTGTGCATGGAGAAGCAGGCGTTAAAAGT
>JARLGN010000340.1 GCA_031292775.1 Acidobacteriota bacterium
CTGGTCAAACTTGTTGCCGCACTGTTGAAAACCGTGCTGATGGAAGTCGCCAGACTTTTCATGGATGCGATGGCAGCCAGAGCAATCAGGAATATAAGCAGGCCGTATTCCACCAGATCCTGGCCTTCGTCTTCCTGCCAAAGCCGTTTCAAGAGATTCTTCATACTCATAACCTCCTCAGTTATGGCGCGCACGCCGCGTTTATCATCGCAATAGACTAGGCAAGCAAATCGCCAAACCGCCGGCACTGAAACAATTGGTTGTTTGTGCTGAAAATAAGGACGTTAGCTCCAGAAAGCCCTGAGTCAGCGGATTCTAATCGGGAAGCAGGTTCCCCGATTTCCCATTTTGGATACACTCAAATCAGGCATTTTCGACCTTCCGATGACTTCATGGCCAAATGACTCGATTATCTCTTTGATTAATATAATGAAAAAGTTGCAATACGGACCAACAACACGGCACGTTTTGAATCTCGTCGCGTAAGGTCGCCTGAAAAGGGAGAAGACCCGCCATCGGGACAAGATCCTGTAAACTTGGCGCCTCCACACAAATCAATGCGAGCCGATCGAAGTCAGTACGGGCGCGTAACTTCCTTCAAGCCGAGAGCCGGGGATTGCTAATGGAATCCACGTTCCGTAGGATAAGGAGAGAACTTGCTGGGACGACTGGAGAACGCGCCGTGCTGAATGGGAAGAAGGTTTTTGTGGTAATGCCTGCGTACAACGCCGCCCGCACGATCGGGCAGACGTGCGCTGAGCTGCCGCGGGACATTGTGGACGAAGTCCTGGTGGTTGACGACTACAGTTCTGACGCCACTGTCCAATTGGCGCGCGAGTTGCACCTGACCACCTTCGTCCACCATCAAAACCTCGGTTACGGCCGCAACCAGAAAACCTGCTATCGCGAGGCCTTGCGCCGGGGCGCCGACATCATCGTAATGCTGCATGCGGATTATCAGTATTCTCCCCGGCTGGTCACGGCCATGGCGAGCATGATCGCCTTTGGAGAATATGACGTCGTGCTGGGATCGCGGATTCTCGGCTCGGGGGCTCTCCGCGGAGGTATGCCGCTGTACAAGTACATTTCCAATCGATTTTTAACCTTTTATCAGAACATCCTGTTCGACCATAAGATTTCGGAATACCACACCGGGTACCGGGCTTTTTCACGCGAGGTACTGAGAAGCCTTCCCTTGGAAGAAAACTCCGATGATTTTATTTTTGACGGCGAGGTTTTGGCACAGGTCATTTATCTTGGGTATCGGCTCGGAGAAATCTCCTGTCCGGCTCGCTATTTTCCTGAGGCGTCATCGCTTAATTTATCGCGCAGCGCCAAGTATGGGCTGCAAGTCCTGTGGGTCTCGCTGAAGTACTGGCTGCAGAAAAAGAGACTGGGACATTTCCGCATGCTGAACCCCCAGGGGCGGAAACTGTCGGAAGATTACTACACGGAAGTGACGGAAGCTCCTAAACAAGAAAATCACAACTAGCGCGGATTTCTCGTCAGGCACTGGGAAGGAAGGGATGCCGCGCGTAAAATGTTGATTCCCAGCGAGCCCCAAAGGGGCGTTCTAACTATAGGGGTAGGGAGACGCGATTGGATTCGGCCCCCCTCCCTCCGAACCGGACAGGCGGATTTCCCGCATCCGGCTCTCCAGTCGGTGGTTTTACCTGCGAGAGGATTGACAGACCAAGTCATGGGCGGTGACCAGAGAGAACAGCCCCTGCTCGGCAAAGAAAGTATTCGGCCCGCGGTGATGATCCGTGCCGCGGCCTCGACCCCGGCGTCCCAGCCGGTAGCGCAGAATGCTGCGCAGCCGCATGCGGACCCAGGAGTCCAGGACCTCGAACATGAAACGACGACTGTGCTGAAAATACTCGAACCAGCCTCGCATCGTACGGTTCACGTCGGCGAGGATGACCGGCAAGCTCTGTCCGTGCGTCCGCCGGGTTTTACCCCGAATCGTGTCGCGGAACTTCCCCAGGCTTTTCGCTCGCGGCCAGCGCCTGCCCGCCGCGAAGTGATAGCCCAGAAAGTCAAAGCCGCCCGGCAGCCGGGCGTCCACGATCCGCGTCTTCGTGGGATGCAGCGTCAATCCCGCCGAGGCCGTCCACGCTTGCACCTCGGCCAGCGCCGCACGGGCTTCCGCCTCGCTGCGGCACAGCATCACAAAGTCATCGGCGTACCGAATCATCTCGTAACCCCGCTTCGCCATCTGCTGGTCCAGCGGGTCAAGATAGATATTGGACAGCAGCGGACTGACGACGGCGCCTTGCGGAGTTCCCTCCTCCGGCGTCCATCCTTCCGCTGTTCCCATCACCTTTTGGGGGAGGAACGCTTGCAGCAGCTCGAGCACCCGGCTATCCGTCACCTTTTCCTTTACCCGGTCGATCAACGCCGAATGTGGGATCGTGTCGAAATAGCTTTTCAGGTCCGCGTCGACCACCCAGTGGTATCCTGCCGCCAACAAGGTGTCGACCCGGCGCAGCGCCTCCTTGCAGCCCCGATTCGGTCGGAACCCGTAGCTTTGCGCCGCGAAGTCCCGCTCGAAAATCGGCTCCAGCACTGCTCGGAGCGCCGTCTGCACCACCCGGTCACGCACCGTCGGAATCCCCAAGGGGCGCTTTTCTTTGCTCCCCATTTTGCGGATCCACTGACGCCGAATCGCTTGCGGTCGATAGCTTCCCTCCCGCAGCCCGTGCGCCAGCTTTTCCAGGTTCGCTTCCCCCTGGTGCTCGAACTCAGCTACCGTCACATGGTCCACGCCTGCGGCTCCGTTGTTGGCTTTCACACGTGCGAAGGCTCGCCGCAGAGTCGCCAGGGCGCAGACCTTGTCCATCAGGCTGTACCACTTGCTTCCTCTCACTCCCTGTTCGAGAGCCGTCAACATCCGTTCCGTCCAAACCTCGGCTTCGACCCAGGCCCATCGAGCCCGAATCTCTCCGGCGGGGGTAGCTCCTTTTCCGAGCACTCCGTCCGGGGGCCTTTGCTGTGGTTCGTCCGTCACGTCTCCACCTTCCTGCGCTCCCTTCGCTCCATGGCCGTTACGCCACTTCTTCGCTACTATGGGCGCTGTGACTCCGTCGTGCCCGCGCTCTTCTCGGCCCTTCCCGGGCGGCGAGGGCGGCTCTTCGGCACGCCGGTCTCCCTGCTTCACACCATCGGCCTTCCGGCCATTCTGTCTCCAAACACCTGCGGGTGCTCCGTCTCACCAAGGCACGTTACCTGTGGGTGGATCGGACCAAGACAGCATCCCTCTGCGGGTTATGCTCCCTCCGGGAACTCGGGGCTTCGCCTTCAGCTAGCAGGCTCGCCGCATCACACCGGCCGAATCGAGTTTCTTTTCGTACGGACTGGCCGTTCACCTCCTGCTGCTCCCCACCCCGCCTCGCAGCGACGCAGTTGCAGTCGGTTTCAAGCTACGTTCACTTGGAGAGGACTTCCACCTCTCCGGTCGTCGGCGCTTTCAGGCGCACTAGCCCAGGGCAACGCCCTGGGTTTACGGAGGGTTGCGCGGCTGAGCCCTGTAAGGGCGATCCACGAATCCCCCGTTCCGCCCTACCGGTGGGCATGATGAATCGGAGATCGGGAAAGAAATTGCCGGAGGGGTTGGCACGCCCCTTCAGGGCTTGGAAGCAAGATGGCCCTTCTGACCCAGGCCGATGGCCTGGGCTGAGTTAGGACGCCCCTTTGGGGCTGAAAAGCACAACCGTGCGGAAAAGACCCATGAGCTTGGTGAGAAGTCCTGGCTAAAGCGCGGCACTCGTGTCCAAAACAAAGTTTTAGGGTGTAGCGTAGGGTGACGGTGGCAGTTGCCCTCCTGCAACGGTGGCTTCAGAATGATGTTGCTGAGACATCACAACTGAGGACCGTTGAGGAGGGCATCCGCCATGGTACAAGTCGCGAGTCTGTTCAATCAACTGCTGCATCATTTTCCCCGCCTGGAGTTCGCCGCTTTGGTCAAGAAGCACCAAGCCGAGCGTGCCGCC
>JARLGN010000341.1 GCA_031292775.1 Acidobacteriota bacterium
AATTGTGGATGCCGGCAATGGCCCTTACTCGAAACCTCGGAACGCGCGTCGAGCTTGTCTCGATGGACCCCCACTTTCAAAACATCACGCTCGCCCTCTACCGGCAGGACCAGACCGGCCGGCCGGAATATCTGGTTCACAGTTACAGCGGTTTGCCAGGTGCGAGCCAGCGAATTGAGTCGCTCCGTGCAGCCATGGCGGTGCTGGGCCAACTTGTCCAGGAAGGGGACCTGCTGCACTTTGCCTGTGGCGCGGCGCACCAGGTGGCGGCCCGGCGAATCTTTTTGGAGACGGCCAAGCTTCCCCCATTGGTCCCTTCCGCTCCCAAGCCTCTCACCGTGCCCGATAAGAAATCAGGAAGGAACTTTACGGCGGAAAATCTGGGAGACGGTCGCTATCAGATTACCGCCGACGGCCCCGAAGAGGGCAAAGCTGCGCGCATCGACGCTGTCGTAGGTGGATTGGTGAAATTGGCGGAGGTTGAACCCGTGGAGGGAACTCCGGGGTTGATTGTGTTCCCCTGCCACAGCGCTCACGACGCTCTGATCGGACTGCTTCTTCCCCGGGCTCTCAACGTTCGGGCCATCTTAAGGGAAGAAGAGTCGGCGGAAGGGCGCGGTCTATTGGCAGCCCCCAGCCAGCAGAAATGAGAATGAGGAGGATAGTATGGTCGCAGCCATGACCAGTCGCCAGCGCGTGCTTGCCGCCCTTCACCGGGAACCGGTGGATCGGACTCCTGCTTGCAACCCCACGTCCATCGCTACCGTGGAGTTGATGGATCTGGTAAACGCGCCCTTCCCGGATGCCAACCGTCAGCCCGAGCTTATGGCCCGTCTGGCGGCCACGGGTTATACGGAGCTGGGGTTTGACACCATCATGCCCGTTTTCAGCATTGTTCAGGAGTCTTCGGCGCTCGGCTGCAATCTCCAATGGGAGCAGAAGGACAATTGGCCAACGGTTAAGATGCGTGAGCCCATTTGGGAAAAGCCCGAGGACATTAAGATCCCGGCGGACTTCCTGAAGCATCCGGACACGCAGTGCGTCATTCAAGCCATCAAAATTCTGCGCAAGGAGTTTGGCGACGAGGTGGCGATAATCGGCAAGACCATGGGGCCGTGGTCACTGGGTTACCACTGCTTTGGCGTCGAACCGTTCCTGTTGCTGTCTCTCGACGATCCGGGCAAGACCAAGCTGTGTCTCGACAAAATGAAGGAAGCCACCATTCAATTTGGATTGGCACAGATTGAAGCGGGCGCAGACGCCCTGACGCTTCCCGATCACGCCACGGGCGATCTGGTCAGCGGCGAGTTCTATGCGCGGTATCTGCGGGATCTCCACATTGAGTTTGCCGAGCGGCTGCCCGCCCCCATCATTCTGCATATCTGCGGCCGCACAGTGGATCGCATGGAGTTCATTGCGCAGACCGGAATGGCCGCCTTCCATTACGATTCCAAAAACCAGCCGGCCGAATCCATGGGCATCATGAAGAACCGGATTTCGCTGGTGGGGAATATCAACAATCCCGAGGTCCTCTACTCCAAGGGACCGGAGGAGGTGCGGCGCGATGTGTACAAGAACCTGGATGCGGGGGTGCAGTTGGTCGGCCCCGAGTGTGCCATCCCCTTGCAGACGCGCATCGACAACCTGAAGGAAATTCCCCTGGCGATAAGAGATTGGCATCGGGAACACACAACCCAAAATTAGGGCAATACCGTTCACCTAATGGGTTTCAGGACATTAAGTGGCAAATGGTTATTGGGTGACCCCCTCACCCGGCCCGCCCCCGCTGGTGAAAGCGCGGGTTGCGGACCACCCTCTCCCCCAAGGGGGCGAGGGAAGTAAATTCAAATTACCTCTCCGCTGAGAGAGGGAAAACCGGTTTTCAGCGCGCCCGTGCGCGCGATAATATTTTCCCTCTCCGAGGGGAGAGGGTGGCCGAGGGACGAGGTCGGGTGAGGGGTCTCTTCCGACGGTGTTCGAGTGTAGCGCTGGCTTCCAGCCGGCACCGGGGAATGCCGCTATGATGGCGGCGTTACTTTCAAAAAGTACCCAATCAGGGAAGGTCCATGGCTGAACTCAAAGACATCTCCAATGAATTCGTGCGGCAGGAAATTGACGAGTTCATCGAACGCCCCAACGAACGCGAGCGCATCATCAATCTCTTCGCCAAGGCCCGGCCCAAGATGCAGACCATCGCCGCGGCGCTGATCGACGGCGACAACGACCTGGTAAATCAGCTCACCAGGGAGTCCCTCGACGAAGGTATTGAAGCCCTGGAAGTAATGGACGATGGCCTGATTGCCGGCATGGCGATTGTGGGCATCAAGTTCCGGCAGAATTTCATCTTTGTGCCGGAGGTTCTGGCCTGCGCGCGTGCCATGAAGGCGGGCATGGCGCACATTGAGCCCATCCTCTCCGCCGCAGGAATCAAGCCGATCGGCAAGGTGGTGATGGGCACGGTCAAGGGCGACCTGCACGATATTGGCAAGAACCTCTGCATCATGATGCTGCGCGGAGCGGGCTTTGAGGTGATCGACCTGGGCGTTGACATCTCCTCCGACAAGTTCATCCAGGCGGTTGAGGAAAATGAGGTCAACCTGATGGGCATGTCGGCGCTGCTGACTACGACCATGCCCAATATGGGGAAGACGATAGAGGCTTTCATTGACGCCGACCTTCGCGACCAGGTGAAAATCATGGTGGGCGGCGCTCCCGTTACCCAGGAATTTGCTGATGAAATGGGCGCGGACGGGTACGGCAAGGACGCGATGGCCTGCGTGGCGTTGGCCAAGCGGTTGATGGGCGTTGAGGCAAGGTAGCCGCAGCTACGTCCGGTTGCGCGTAGAGGTGGAATTGAATTTACTTCCCTCGCCCCCTTGGGGGAGAGGGTGGCACGCAGCCGGCGTTTTTACCAGCCGGGGCGGGACGGGTGAGGGGGTCAAAGACACTGGGGCCTACTGAGAGGCTGTCGACGTAGAGGGCACTTCACTTTTGCCTTTTGCCTATTGCCTCACTTTTGCTGCTCAGTCAAACGAATTCCATTTTGGTAAAGACCCCCTCACCCCCCGCCTTGCGGTCCCCCCTCTCCCCCAAGGGGGCGAGGGAGAATGAATCGTTAGTTTGGCGTCATATTCGTGACCGTGCACGAGCGGAACCGCCTTCGCCGCGCGGCGCGTCTGCCAATTTGATCAGCAATGAAAGCCCGGCGCTACATCCAAGCGGACAGAGCGGATTTAATCATGCAAAACATCGACCCCGCGGAATATCAGAAGCGCCTCGACCGACTGACGGAGATCCTGTCAGGAATCGCCGCCCACGCGGATGAGATTTCAATGCGTCGCTGCCCGTACAAGAACCGGCTGGACCAGTGCACCGCGCAATTTGGCTGCCGGAACAAACGCAAAGCCCAGGCGCCCGGCGGCATGCCGGTCTGCGCGGGTGATGACAAGCTGGATTATCGCAAAGCTTGGGAAACCGGTTAAACCCGCATGGCCTGGATCTCCTGCCAATCCCGCCGCTGCGCCATGGAGCGTGGCCGAACCGTTTTCGACTTCGCCGACCAACTTGCTGTGCCCGTCCCGACTTCCTGCGGCCGCAAAGCCACCTGCCACGAGTGCATTGTTGAAATCAAGACCGGCGCTGAAGCCCTTTGTCCACGGACCGGGGCGGAAGAGTTCCTTCGCGGCAATTACCGGCTTGCCTGCCAGGCGGTCGTTGAAAATCCCGAGATCGATGTGGAATTCACGCTGCTGCAACGGCGGCCGAAGATCCTGACCACGGCTGTGGCCAGCCCCTGTGAGCTTGATCCTTGCGTCGTGCGATCCGGCGACAAGGTGCTTTACAACGGCGAGGTGATTGACGAATACCGCGGCCATATTTACGGCGCGGCCATCGACGTGGGGACCACGACGATCGTTATCGAGTTGGTCGATCTTGCCACGGGCGTCACCGTTTGCATTGTCTCGCTGGAGAATCCCCAGCGGTTCGGCGGAAGCGACGTGATGAACCGCATCTCGTACGATTCCGGCCGCAACCGGGGCGAGCTGCACAAGAGCGTCATCAGCGCGCTCAATCGTGAACTGAAAGAAATGTGCAAGCAGTTGGGGATCATGCGGCAGGAGATCTACGAGGTGGTGGTGGTCGGCAATGCCACCATGCGCGACCTGTTCTTCGGTTTGGACGTCGAAACCATTGGGCAGCGGCCTTATAAGTCGGTGGTCGAACACGAGTACCGGGCAGGGAAGCGCGCTTCCACCTGCCTGGTCGAGTTGGCCCATCGTCTCGGAATTCTGACCCATCCACAAGCGCGCATCTATGGCGGGCCGTTGATTGCCAGCCACGTAGGGGCGGACACGGCGGCGGATCTGCTGGCCATTGACATTGCATCGCAGCGCGATGTGGTGATGCTGATTGATGTGGGCACCAACACGGAAGTGGTGGTGGGTCACGCCGGGCGACTGGTCGCCGCATCGTGCCCGGCAGGCCCGGCCTTTGAAGGTGGGCTTATCAAATATGGGATGACGGCGGGCGACGGTGCCATTGAGACCTTGCGCTGGAACGGCAACGCGTGGGATTACCGCACCATCGGGGATGTCCCGCCGACGGGGATTTGCGGGTCAGGCCTTATCGATCTGCTTGCCGAGTTGCGACGCCACGGGCTGATGACCCCCAAAGGAGTGTTCGCCAACAAGGTGCGCGAGCTTACCATTGTTCCTGATGCTGGAATCACATTCTCGCGGGACGACATGAGCAATCTTGCCCAGGCGAAGGCAGCGAATTATTGCGGGCAGTTCATCGCCATGCGCTCTTTCGGTGTGTCCCCCGACCAGATCAGACGAGTGTTCCTGGCCGGAGCCTTTGCGAATTACGTTAATGTCGCGAGTGCGATTGAGATTGGATTCCTCGCGCCTGTTCCGGAAGACCGCGTGGTGAAGGTGGGAAATGCCTCGGTCGCGGGAGCCAGGCAGATGCTGATCTCACGGCGCAAACGGCAATCGATGGAAGAACTCGCCCAACGCATCGAGCACATCGAGTTGGAAACAACCCCGGATTTCTTTGATATCTTTGTCGAGGGCTGCCAATTCAAACCCATGGCAGCCGCGCCGGTGTTAAGAGTGTAGGCAGCCTTGCGCTGCCATGGGGGCTGACGTAACGGCGGCTTTATGCCGCCACTTTGGCTGCTGCGAGGGAGGCGTTATGCGGGCGGACGCTCTCCCCAACCATCCCGCCCGGTCTATGCACGCTCCGGTTTCGGAGTGCGGCGACTCGTCGCCGCTTTCTTATGCCCTGACCTGTCATGGCATTTCACCGACCGCTGACGAGTCAGCGGTAGAAAGAGCGGGACCAAGCTCCCGCACTCCGAAACTGGGGACCTAGATTGCCGAGTGGCGGCATAAAGCCGCCGCTACCATTCAACCAGCAGGAGGAGCATTGAAAACACAGGGCCTTGATAAGAACTTTGTCGTCATCGGGGAAAACATTCATGCCACGCGCGTGCTCTTGCGGCCGGGCAAGCATGTGGTAACTGCGCCCAGCGGGGAGGAAGCGATTTGCTATATCTCCACGACCGGCGAGACGCGCTACCTCGTAATCCCGGAGGAGATCAAGCGCCGCCAGGACTACCAGGAAGGCCGCGTGAAGCACGTGGCCGTGGCGGTGCGCGACGCAACGTCGGGAGTGGAACCGCTGGCGAGGGAAGGCCAGGAATATCTTCGGACTCTGGCAGAGCGCCAGATCAAAACCGGCGCCGATTTTCTTGATATCAACGTGGATGAGGTGTCGCTGCGCCACAAAGAACAGTTGGCCGCGATGTGCTGGGTGGTTCGATTCATGGAAGGATTATCTTCCATCCCGCTTTCCATTGATTCGTCCAATGTTGACACCATTCGCGCCGGGATTGAGGCTTGTGAAGGCAAGGCGGGGCCGCCGATGCTGAACTCGGCGTCACTCGAACGGCTTGAGGCGCTTGACCTGGCCAAGGAGAGAAATCTGCCGGTAATTGTCACCGCGGCGGGCGATAGCGGGATGCCTCAAGACGGCGATCAGCGCATCGCCAATGCCTCGCGGATCATTGAGGCAGCGCTGGCCAAGGGGATTCCCATTGAGAGTCTTTACGTCGATACGTTGGTGTTTCCCATCTCGGTTGATATTCAATTCGGCAATCATTATCTGGAAGCCACCCGCCAACTTCGTGCGAAGTATGGTGATAAGATCCACCTGACCGGCGGGCTGAGCAATGTTTCGTTCGGTCTACCGTGCCGGCGGCTGGTGAACGAGGTCTTTATCAACCTTGCAGTGGAAGCCGGGGTGGATAGCGGAATCGTGGATTCGGTGGCCAACGACCTGAACCGGATATTTGTGGCTGACAAGACGTCGGCGCCTTACCAGCTTGCACGCGATATGCTGCTGGGGCTCGACCGCAATTGCAAAAGCTTCCTGCGCGCCTATCGCAAGGGAGAACTGGAACCCGTCGTCGCGAGGTGAAACTACATGGTGAAATACCAGATTCTTTATTGGAAACACCTGCCATCGCAGGTAAAAGTCTTTGAGGAAGGGAAGCGGCCCGTGTCGCGGCAGTTGCCCGGGGGCTTGGCGGAAATTGACCGAATTGCCATGGAAGAGGGGCTTACGGGCACTGACGATTACCTCAGCCAGTGGCAGTGGACCCCCAAAAAGGAACGAGAGGGCTCGGCGGAAGAGGTCGCTGATGCCCTCATCGAAGAGTTGATGCAGCAATCGAAGCTTGGTGTTGCGACCAAGCCCTCATCTTAAGCAACGCGTCGCCTATGGCCCGCCGGCACGGCCCTTCAGTAACCGGGAATTCCCGCTTTGTGGTAAAACCCTGCCACGCTCTGGTATTCCTCGTGCTGTTCGCTCAGGCCCAAGCCACGCAGCATGTGGCGGATGGTCATGTGCGGGTCATTCGACCAGAACATGCCGCAGTCCTCGTCCTCGTAATAACGATAGCCCACTTTATCGCCGTAGATCTGCTTGAGGCCCTCGCCGTTTTTCAAGGCCGAACTCCAGGGCAGGATGGCGTAGCTCAGGTCAAGTTCCTGAACCAGGATGTTGTCTTCGGGGGCAAGGAGCGTGCCGGCCTCAACTTTCTTCTCGGCCGCCGGCCATTTTATCTGGGAGACAATTTTGCCGGTCGGTTCGAAGATGGAAGCATTGTTCCGCCAGGTGCTGGAGACGATGTAATAGTGGCCCCGCTTGGCGCGCGCGGCAGGTTGGGAAGTTTGCGGTGATTGTGTTGGCCAGGCGACCAGTTCGGCGCCCTTGCGGGCCAGCGCACTCCAGCCGTCATCAAAATCCATGTCGTAGCAGATCTGTATCCCCAGCTTGCCGAAATCGCACTGGAAGACAGGTTCTTCCTTGCCAGGGGTGGACCCATGTTCCATGGAGCCGGTGCTGGTATCGACCACGAGGTGCACCTTGTGGTAGATGCCCGCCACTTCGCCATCACGGCCAAAGAGAATGGCGGCGTTGGAACATCGCTTCGCGGGTTGACCCTCCCGCAGGTAAGTCGGCACCACAACGTAGCAATGGCATTTGCGCGCCTCCCGCGCGAAGGCGTCCTTCACCGCGCCTTCCAGCGGATATGACCAGTCCGCCATTCGTTCCACGGGACCGGCTTCACCGGTTAGCGCCGTTTCCGGCAGTACCGCCAGGTCCAGTCCGCGGCCGTACTTCCTTTCTGACTCCGCTTGTAAACGATCGACGAGCGTCGTCAGTTGCTCCGTGCGCTTTTCCAGCCCGGGATATTCGCCCCAAAACGGCTGCATGACGGTGCCGACAATGACTTTGCGGGGCGGTTGATCCGAGGTGCTCTTCACGGGAAGGTCTGCGCCGGTGGCGGGTAATGTTAGCAAAAAGCCTAGAAGGCCCAAAACCAACTTGACGGGTATGCGTGCCCGGATTAGTTTTTCGGTTGTCAAAGCCAAGCCTCCGATGCGGAAGGATGGGGAACCAATCAGCGGGAAAGCCCTTCCCGCGAACATCTATCTTGTACCGCAGAATGGTTTGGAAATGATACCATGGCTGCCTTTCACGTGGTGGGGCTGACGCATAAGGGGTAAATCATATGAACAAACCTGAAAAGCATTTGGTCAATCCGTTAATCGTGGTCATGCTATTTGCCATCGCATGGGCTTGCGGGCTGACTCCGGCAGGTCTGGCGCAGAGCAAGCCGGAGAAAACGCTGCCAGCATTTCGGGACCCATCACTGCCCATCGAGAAGCGCGTTGATGACCTGGTCTCGCGCCTGAGCCTGGATGAGAAGGTCCAGCAGATGCAGTATACGGCCCCGGAAATTACCCGGCTCGGGATTCCTTCCTACAACTGGTGGAGTGAAGCTCTGCATGGGGTGGCGCGGTCAGGGTACGCCACCGTGTTTCCGCAAGCCATTGGTATGGCCGCCACCTGGGACCAGGCGATGGTCCACCAGGAGGGCGAGACGATTGCCACTGAAGGACGCGCGAAGTACAACCAAGCCCAGCGGGAAGGGAACCACAACATCTTTTTCGGGCTGGATTTCTGGTCGCCCAACATCAACATCTTTCGCGATCCCCGCTGGGGGCGTGGACAGGAAACCTATGGCGAAGATCCTTTTCTCACCGCCCGGCTGGGTTTGGCGTTTGTCACCGGCGTGCAGGGAGACGATCCCAAATACCTGAAGGCGGTGGCCACACCCAAGCACTACGCGGTACACAGTGGGCCTGATCCGCAGCGGCACGAGTTCAACGTGAACGTGTTGCCTCACGACCTTGAGGACACCTACTTGCCCGCCTTCCGCGCCACCGTGGTGGAGGGTCACGCGGACTCGGTGATGTGCGCGTACAACTCCATCGACGGTGTGCCCGCGTGCACCAATAAATTCCTGCTGCAAACCACGCTGCGTGAGGCCTGGAAGTTCCAGGGTTACGTGACTTCCGATTGTGGCGCCGTGGGAAACATCACCGGCGGCCACCACTTCACACCCGATAACGAGCATGGCTCGGCGCTGGCGGTACTGGCCGGGACGGACACCACCTGCGGCCATGAATATGTGGCGCTGGTCAAGGCCGTGCAAGAGGGGTTGATTACTGAGAGTGAAATTGACACCGACTTGAAGCGCCTCTTTACTGCCCGGATTCGCCTGGGAATGTTCGATCCCCCAAGCGCCGTCGCCTTCAATCGAATTCCTTTTTCCGAGAACGATTCGGCCCAGCACCGCGCCCTGGCTTTGAAGGCGGCGCGTGAGTCGATAGTGCTTTTAAAAAATCAGGATGGCATACTGCCCTTCAAATCAAACGTCAAGACCATCGCTGTAATCGGCCCCAATGCCGAGTCCCTGGTGGCGCTGGAGGGCAACTATAATGGCGTTCCGTCTCACCCCGTTTATCCCCTGGGCGGCATGCGCAAGGTGTTTGGCGGCAAGGCCAAAATCCTCTCTGCGCAGGGCTCTCCCTATGTGGCCTCGTTAGCTCTTCCCGTGCCCTCAAATGTTTTCCACACCTCGGAAGCAGCAGGCGCTGAGGGATTGCAGGCTGAGTATTTCTCCAACACCACCTTCTCCGGAAAACCTGCTCTAACACGCATCGATCCACGCATCCAATTTGACTGGAACGCCGCCGCGCCCGCGCCGGGAATCAACAGGGAAGCTTTCGGTGTTCGCTGGACTGGCACGCTGACGCCGCCCGGACCCGGGGATTACACCTTCAGCGTCGGCAAAGCAGGCTGCTGGCCGTGTGAGGATAAGGAAACCTTTCGTGTTTACCTGGACGGCAAACCGGTGCTTGATGCCGTTACGGGGGACTACGTAAAACAAGGCGCGACCACAACCTTCCAAGCGCATTTTACTGACCAGCAGCCCCACACTTTCCGCCTGGAGTATGTGCATCAATCCGTACTGTGGGGAGCGGGAATCACCTTGGAGTGGCAACCGCCGGCGGACGTTCTGCGCGAGGAAGCGGTGAAAATCGCAGAGCAGGCGGACGTGGTGGTGGCCTTCGTGGGACTTTCACCGCATCTCGAAGGTGAGGAGATGCCCATCCATGTGCCGGGCTTCGAGGGCGGTGACCGTACCGACATTGGATTGCCGCAAGCGGAGCAGGATTTGCTGGTAGCGCTGGCCGGCACGGGAAAGCCGCTGGTCGTGGAGCTGATGAATGGCAGTGCTCTGGCCGTGAACTGGGCGCAGGAACATGCGGCCGCAATTGTGGAAGCGTGGTACCCGGGCGAAGAGGGCGGCACGGCGATTGCCGAAACGTTGGCGGGAGTCAACAATCCGGGTGGCCGTTTGCCCCTTACTTTCTACGCATCGCTTGACCAGTTGCCGCCCTTTGACGATTACAACATGCAGAATCGCACCTACCGATACTTCCAGGGAAAGCCGCTCTATGGCTTCGGCTATGGGCAGAGCTATTCGAATTTCGAGTACACCAATCTGAAACTCTCATCGCCGCAGATCAAGGCAGGTGAGGACCTTACTGTTACGGTTGAAGTTCAGAACGCTTCCAAAATTGCCGGCGATGAAGTGGCGGAGCTTTATCTGGAATTCCCCCAAATTCCCGGCGCGCCGGTGCGTGCTCTGCGGGGATTTGAGCGGCGGCGGATTGGCCCCGGCGAAACCCGGCGCGTGACTTACACGCTGAAGGCCCGCGACCTGAGCATGGTCAGCGAGGCGGGTGAGCACAAGGTGATGCCCGGTGAATACACACTCTTTGTTGGAGGCGCTCAGCCGGGAGATGCGGCGGGAGGCGTCAGCGCGAAACTCACCATCAGCGGGGAACTCAAATTGGCAAGGTAAAGTCGACGAGGGCAAGTTCAGGCTTGGTTGACATTGGGGTTTGTCGTTCGTAGCGGCGAGTTTCGGCAAGGGAAGGTGGCGGCGAGTCGCCGCACTCCAAAAGTTCGAGAGCGTCTCGCTCCCGCCACAGCGGGCGAGACCCCGATGGATTGGGGGAGGCTGCCCGTGCTACGTTGCGTGATAGCTCGCCCAGCTCGCGGTTGCAAATTGGCGGCATAAACCCGCCGCTACGCGGCTTCAAATGATCTGATTTTCCGGGAGGTGGAGGATGAAGGGAAAGAGATTCTTTGGGTGGTTGGCCGTGGCAGTCGGGGCGGCGCTGGCATCAATTTCGATGATCCTCGCACAAGTTGGAGACTCAACGCCGATTTATCTCGATTCCAAACGGCCGGTGGAAGAACGCATCAGCGACTTGATGAGCCGGATGACGCTCAAGGAAAAAATCGGCCAGCTCAATTTGCCTTGCGTTTACGTGGAAGATTTAGGAAAAGACATTCCCTCGAAGCGGGAGGCGTGCAAGAGATTTGCCGCCGGAACCTATACCCAGGATATTGGTCCGGGCTGCGGATTCTTCACCCTTGCCAATGAGACTCTCCCCGAAGGCACACGCCGGCAGGCGGAATTCTTCAACGAGCTGCAGAAAATCGCGCTCACGCAAACGCGCCTGAAGATACCACTTATGGAGGATGAAGAAGGCACGCATGGCGTCATGTCCTCGGGGAACACGGTATTCCCGGAGGGCTTGGCCGTGGGCAGCTCGTTCGACATGGATCTGGTCAAAGCCATTTACGCGGCAGCGGCGGAGGAGGCGAGAGCAGTGGGCATCCACATGCTTTCCACGCTGGTCATGGAGGTGGATCGCGATCCGCGCATGGGCCGGAACGAGGAGGCTTACACCGAAGACCCTTACCTCTATATGCGCATCGGAGAGAACATCGTGCGCGGGACGCAGGGTTATGACATCTCCGCGCCAGACAAAGTCATCGCTGTGCTGACGGATTTTCCCACGCAAAGTGAACCCGCCAGCGGCCTCGAGCGCGGAGCGATTGAGGTGTCGGACCGTTCCCTGCGCGAGAATTTCATGCCGCCCTGGATCGGCGCCATTACCAAGGCCGGCGGCCTGGGGGTCATGGCCGGCTATCCGGAAATCGAAGATGTTCCGGCGCACGCCTCGGAAAAATGGATGAATGATGTCTTGCGCAACGAAATTGGTTTCAAAGGAGTCGTCGAGAGCGAAGGCATGGGCTTTGACAGCCTGGTTTACGAACACATCGTTCCCAACCAGAAGGAAGCCGGAATTTTGTCGTTGAAGGCCGGAGTCGATTTGGATATTACCTACGAGCCCGCCTACATGGGGCTTTTGGTGGAGAGTGTACAAGAAGGGCGGGTGCCCATGGCGCTGGTGGATCGTGCCCTGCGCCGTGTTCTGGAGCAGAAATTCCGCCTGGGCCTTTTTGAAAATCCCTATGTCAATGTGGACCACGCGGTTCAGGTTGTACACTCGCAAGCGCATCAGGATCTGGCTCTGCGGGCGGGGCGCGAAGGCATCGTATTGCTGAAGAATGAAAAGAGCGTGTTGCCGCTGCGGAAGGATTTGAAATCCGTGGCCGTGATCGGTCCCAACGCGGATGACGTGATGGACCAACTGGGCGACTATTCACCGAAAGAGGTTCTGCAACACGTGACGACTGTGATCGAGGGGGTCAAGGCCGCCGTTTCACCCAAGACCAAAGTCACCCACGTGCGCGGCTGTGAAATTACCGGCACCGACAAGAGCGGGTTTGCCGAGGCGGTGAAGGCCGCCAGGGGCGCGGACGTGGCCATTGTGGTGGTGGGAGAACGGCAGCACATTACCAACGGGGCGGACGCCCACGGCCAACCCACGGACGGGGAAGGGCACGATGTGGCCAGCCTGGATCTCTCCGGAGTGCAGGAGGACCTGATTCAGGCTGTCTACGCCACCGGGACTCCCACCGTGGTGGTGCTGATTAATGGCCGGCCGCTTTCCACTCGCTGGACGTCCGAACACGTGCCCGCGCTGGTGGAGGCTTGGGAACCGGGCGAGCAGGGAGGCGAGGCGGTGGCCGACGTGCTCTTTGGAAATTACAATCCCACGGGCCGGTTGGCCATCTCCGTGCCGCGGCACTCCGGCCAGTTGCCCGTGTATTACAACTACAAGCCCTCGAAGGCTTATTGGATTGGAGAAGGCTGGACGGGGCACAAGGGGTACGTCGACATGCCCGGGACGCCGCTCTACCCGTTTGGATAGGGGCTGAGCTAAACCAACTTTGAATATAGCAATCTGCATGTTGAACCGGCGGAAATCCGTCCGGGCGGCGTCGCGCGCGTGACCGTGGACGTGAAAAACGCCGGCAGCCGCGCGGGCGTGGAGACTGTCCAGCTCTACATTCACGAGAAATACGCTCCGGTATCAACTCCAGTCAAACAGCTTCGAGGATTTGAGCGCGTGGCGCTGGAGCCCGGTGAAACGAAAGCCGTGACCATAAAGCTCGCCCCGGAGGATCTCCAGTTGCTCGATATCGATATGCGATGGCGGGTGGTGCCGGGCGATTTCGAGATCATGGTGGGGAAGTCGTCGGCGGAACTTCCGCTGCAAGGGGTACTGAAGGTGACGCCGTAGGGGCGGCTTTATGCCGCCATGGTGGGTTGAGGTCGTAGCGCGGACCGCCGTCTTTGCGGTCCGCGCCATTTCCCTGGCAGTTTCTTGCAGTGCGCGTCATTTCCATAGCCTTCATCGTCATCGTGCGCCTGCTCAGGCGGTAGGAGAAATTCGCCGAGCCTGAATCCGCCCGCTGCGGCTTGATTGTCGAGCGCTGGAGCATGCCCTCCGATCCGAGCGCAGGAAATTGATCGATCTATCACGAGGCGAAAGGACGCGGACCGCAAAGACGGTGGTCCGCGCTACAGGGTTGAGGTCGTAGCGCGGACCGCCGTCTTTGCGGTCCGCGTCATTTCCCTGACAGTCTCTTGCGGTCCGAAATATTTGACCGTCGTGTGGAAGTAGCGGAGCAAACAGGTCGTCTGCATATCTCATCCTGAAGGGGGGGGCGTGGCGGTTCTCAAAGTCGAGTTCGGGGGTCGGTGGGGATTCGCACGCGATCGATGGTCAAGCCGCAGCGGTGTCGCTGTTCCTCGGGGCGCATGTCGGCGTATTCGCTATAGCTCGACCATCGCCAATCTTGCGGGTGGCCGACCAATCGTGCGCGCACCGGATTGAGATGAATGTATTCGACCTTCTCATGATATTCCTTCACCGTGCGGATGGCGCGGTCGAAAAAGCGCTCCTGCCACAATTCTCCTTCGGTGCCGCGGCGCTGGTTAATGCCCGTCGTCGAACTCTGCTTCACCGACTTGATAACCTGCGAAATCGTCTCCGGGTACTGTAGCGCGACGATGCAATGCCAGTGGTCGGGAAGAAAAACCCAGGCCGTCAAATAGAAACGGTGCGAAGCGCGGGCTCGGTTGAAGGCGCGGGCCAACAACTCGAACTCAAGCTCCGACGCCTTTGTACGCCGAGGAAGCAGGCGGACGGTGATGAAGATATATCGGTCCGAAAGAAATGGACGCCGCAATTTTGACACGGCGCTACACTACAACAGTTTGTCACATCCTGGCGAGAAAAGACGCGGACC
>JARLGN010000342.1 GCA_031292775.1 Acidobacteriota bacterium
CACATTCTTCTGGTGGGCGTTACTGGCCCATCGCGGGGGCGCACGGGCACGGATCTACACGCGACCGCGATAAGCGCCAACAGAGCCCATCCATCCTCGCGACGGGTGACGCTGCCGCGGTGGTGGCTGCCATCCTGGGTGCCGCCCACATCGTGCGCGTTCACGATCCCGCCGCCATCCTTCCTGCCGTGCGCGTGGCTGACGCACTGCTCGCCGCGCATCGATAGCTCACGCCGCACAACTTTCCGTCAGTGGTGAGGGTCGAGTATTATTCGGATATGTTCCTGTCGCGCCGATCCACATTCCCGCGAATACTCCGGTTGCCCGTCTTGCTGGCAATGGTATCGCTTGTGACCTATGCGGGGCCGCGGCCACAGTCGGCGGGGACTGGCGGGCCTCCGCCGGTCATCCTTATCTCGGTTGACACGCTTCGCGCCGACCATCTGAGTTGTTATGGCTACACTCACCTGCAAACGCCGCATATCGATTCGTTGGCTCGGGGCGGTACCGTCTTCGCCGAGATCAGCAGTCAGGCGCCCATCACCCTGCCCTCGCACGTTTCGCTCTTTACCTCCACCTATCCCTTTGCCAACGGAATCAGGGAGAATGCCCAGGTCCTGCCACCGGGAGCGGTGACTCTCGCCACGGCACTCGCCGCGCATGGTTACGATACGGCGGCCTTCATCGGGGGATATTTTCTGGAGCGCCGATACGGTTTGGCCCAGGGTTTCCAGACCTACGACAGCCCTTTTGATACGCGTGCGATCAGGGGCGCGCTCGATCTGAAGCGCCCTGCTTCCAAAGTGCTGGACGGTGCGGAACATTGGCTCGAGAAGAATTCCGGCCATCCCTTTCTGCTGTTCATACACCTGTTTGACCTTCACTTGCCTTACGACGTGCCCGCTGCCTTCCGCGCCCACGCTCCCCATAGCGAGTACGATCAGGAATTGGCTTATGTGGATGACTCACTTGGCCGCTTCCTTGAATTCCTCAAGCGTTCAGGACTCGACCGGCGGGCACTCATCGTGCTGTTCTCTGATCACGGCGAGAGCCTGGGAGACCACGGCGAGAACACGCATGGATACTTCATATACCGAAGCACGCTGCACGTGCCGCTCATCATCCACTGGCCGCAAACAACAGAAATCCGAAATTCGAAAAGCGAAAATGGAAAATCGACCCCACTTTCGAGTTTCGATCTTCGTGTTTCGCCATCTGATTACATGGCGCGTGTGGATGCCCCCGCGGGGCTGATTGACGTTGCGCCAACGGTGCTGCGCTTCCTGGGTATTCAGCCGCCAGCAACCTTCTGCGGCCATAGCCTGCTGGACCTCGCGAAGGAGGGCGATTCACCGCCGCGTGAGATCTACAGCGAAAGCTCCTATGCGCATGACAAGTTCGGATGGGCGACGCTGCGCAGTCTGCGCCGGGGAGATTACCAGTACATTGACGCTCCTCATCCAGAGCTGTACAACCTGATGCACGACCCTACCGAAGTGCGCAATCTTCTGCCCGGCCAAGCTGCGGTGGCCGCGTCCTACCGCGAGCGATTGACGGCGTTGGTTTCAAACTACCGCGCCAAGCCGGCGGCAGATGGCCAAACCCCTACCGCCGGCGCACGCGGTACTGCGGACAGTTTGCGCGCACTTGGTTACCTGGAGATAACTTCGCCCAAGCCGGCACTGGATGATTCCGGCGTCGATCCCAAAGACCGGCTCTTTGAGTACAAACGCTACTTGCTGGCGGGGCACCTTGCCCGCACCGGAAAGGCGGATGAAGCGGCTGAGGAATTTCAGGCCATCATTGCTGGCGATCCCAGGAACCTGCCGGCGTATATCGAACTGGCCCGCGCGGATGTGGACTTGCATCGCTATCTTGACGGCGCGAACAAACTGAAGGCTGCGCTCGCGCTCGACCCTCACAACGTTGAAGCGGAGGAAATGCTCGGCGATATCTGGCTGGCCGTAGGAGACCACACGCGCGCCGCCGCGGAGTTTCAGCGACTGCTCACCTTCGCACCCCAGGACTACGAGGCGCATTTCGGATTGGGGTTGCTGGCAGCGCGCGGGGGCCAGATCCCTGAGGCCGCGGGCCATTTCCGCGCCGCGATTGCCGCTAATCCGTCCTCCGCCGAGGCGCATTGTCAGCTGGGTTTGATTCTGGAGGCGCAAAATCAGAAACCGGCGGCTGTCCGGGAATTCCAGGCGGCACTCCGGATTGATCCCCAATTCCGGGAGGCCCGCCGGGAACTCACCAAGCTGAGCGCTCCGTGCCGATGACGATTAAGAGGTTTCCAGTCGGCTCGCCGTGAATCCGAGAGGAGGCGTAATGCGAGACCAATATGATGGCATCATCATTGGAACGGGTCACAACGCGCTGGTGCTGCAGGCCTACCTCTGTCGCAGCGGTTTGCGAGTTCTATCTATCGACCGGGCCGAGATGTATGGCGGAGGCCTGGCGACAATCGAAAATCCTCGCTTCCCCGGCTTCAGGCACAACACCCACGCCTTCTTTCACCGGGCTCTCAACGCCATGCCCTGGTATCGCGATTTGGATCTCGCCCGGCACGGTGCGGACTATATCGAGCCCGAATTAAACGTGGCCTTGATTCTGCCCGATGGGCGCGCGATGGAATGGTGGACGTCGATTGAAAAGACGATCGAATCCTTTGCAGAGTTTTCCAATAAAGACGCGGCGGCATTGCGCCAGTGGGTGGAAGAATTCCGGCCCATCGTGGAGAAAATCCTTTTGCCGGAAGCGCAATCTCCTCCGCTTCCCCCCGAGCGCCGGCGTGAACTTCTCAGCCGCTCTTCGTTGGGACGGAAACTGCTGAGCGTGTCGGAGCTCTCACCGATAGAGTTCGTCGAACGGGAATTTCGCCATGACTTGGTCCGCGCGGGACTGCTCTTCTTCAATGGGCTGCGTGAAATCGACTTGCGCCTAAAAGGGTTTGGCCACAGCATCCCGGCGCTGCTTTCCGGACAGCACATGGCGCAGATGTGCCGGGGAGGTTCGGCGAAACTCGCGCAAGCTCTCGCCGCCGACATCCAGGAGCACGGCGGCGAAATCATGACCAAGGCCGAGCCCAAATCCATTTTGGTTCACAACAAGAGAGCCGCGGGCGTGGAACTTGCGAGTGGCGAGAGGATCATGGCGCGGGCGTTCGTGGCGTCGGGGCTCAATCCGCAACAGACTTTCCTTCAACTGATGGATGCCGAATCGGCGCCGCCCCGACTTCGCAAGCAGGCGGCGGGCTTTCGATACAACTTGCTGTCGCCGCTCTTTGCCCTGAATGTGGCGCTGGAAGAGCCCCCTCGTTACCGGGCTGCTGACCGCCGGCCGGAGCTGAACCAGGCCTTCATGGTCATCCTGGGCCTCGAAGAGTACTTGCAGTTTCCAGAGATCGTCCGGGCGCATGAGTTGGGCCAGATTCCGCCGACGGTGATGTGGGGCGCGTGTCCCACGTTGTTTGACGCCACGCAGGCGCCCAATGGCAAACACACGGCCTTTATGTGGGAGAAGATGCCCTACGCCGTACAGGGCTCGGCTGCACACTGGGATTCCCTGAAAGATCGCCATGGGGAGACGATGCTGCGCCTCTGGTCGCGTTTCGCGCCGAATTTGCAGGGCAAGACCGTCATCGATTCCTTTACGCGCTCCCCGCTCGACACTGAACGCTCATTGCCGAATATGCAGGACGGGGATTTGCTGGTGGGTTCGTTTGCCCATGGCCAAGTGGGGTACAACCGGCCCTTCCCGGGTGCGGGCCAGTACCGCACGCCGATCCGCGGGCTTTACTTGTGCGGTGGGGCGACACATCCCGGCGGAAACATCACGGGGCTGTGCGGATACAATTCCGCCCGTACCGTCGCGACGGACCTCGCCTTGCGGCTGTGGTGGAATCCACCGCAAATCGAAAGCGTCCTTGAGGCCTTATAAGACTCGAAACCCATGAGATATCCCCGCGTGACAAATTAACGGTACGCTTTTTGTTTGCGGATGCGTTACCTCTGGTATAATGGCCGCCCTCGCAGGAACCCTTTGGTAAACGGACGCGAACGGGATCGTGCCCAGGCCTTCTTACCGCGTTTCAATTCCCGCAATGAGATGCCCAAATGCTCTTTAAGACTTTAAGTGCCTCTGTCTTTGGTATTGATGCCTACCCAATCGAAGTGGAAGTTGACGTCACCGCCGGCAAGGGCGTGTTCTTGACCGTCGGCCTGCCGGATGCCGCCGTGCGCGAAAGCAGCGAGCGCATCAGGTCCGCCATCAACAACTGCGGTCTGCAATTTCCCTGGCAGAACATCACCGTAAACCTGGCGCCCGCGGACGTGAAGAAGGAAGGCTCCGGCTTCGATCTGCCCATCGCACTGGGAATATTGGGAACGACGGGCGCGCTGCTGAAGACTGACTTGAAAGACATTCTCTTCCTCGGTGAACTATCGCTCGACGGCAGTCTGCGGCCCATCAAAGGCGCACTGTCCATTGCCACAATGGCGCGGCAGAAGGGTTTGCGCAAGCTGGTGTTGCCGCTGGAAAACGCCGCGGAAGCTGCGGTTGTCCAGGACGTCAAAGTCTACGGCCTGCGTTCGCTGCCGGAGGCTTTGGACCTGATCAACGAGACGCGCGAGTTCAAGCCCGTGCATGTCAACACTGCCGCCATGCTCGCGCAGTCCAGCCAATATTCAGTAGACTTTCGTGACGTCAAAGGCCAGCTTCACGCCAAACGCGCCATTGAGGTGGCCACGGCCGGCGGGCACAACATCCTGATGATCGGACCGCCCGGCGCAGGCAAGACCATGCTGGCAAAACGCATTCCCACCATCCTGCCTCCACTTACATTCGACGAAGCGATCCAGACCACCAAGATTCACAGTGTGGCCGGTGTGCTGGAGGCGGGCTCGGGGCTGATGGGCGTCCGGCCGTACCGTTCGCCACATCACACCATTTCCGATGCCGGTTTGATTGGCGGCGGAGTCATTCCACGGCCCGGCGAAGTCAGCCTGGCGCACAACGGCGTGCTGTTTCTGGACGAATTACCGGAATTCCAGCGCAATGTGCTGGAAGTTTTGCGGCAGCCTTTGGAAGATGGAATGGTCACGATCGCCCGCGCGTCCATGACGCTGACGTTTCCTGCACGATTCATGCTGGCGGCAGCTATGAATCCCTGCCCTTGTGGTTTCTTTAATGACCCTTCGCGGGACTGCACCTGTACGCCGCCACTCATCCAGCGCTATGTTTCCAAGATATCCGGACCACTGCTCGACCGCATTGACATTCACATTGACATGCCCGCTGTGCGCTTTCAGGAATTACGGCAGGAAGCCGGGGGGGAATCCTCTGACGCCATTCGCGCCCGGGTCATCAAAACGCGGGAGCGGCAATTGGAACGATTCCAGGGCGAGAAGATTTACTGCAACGCACAGATGAGCTCGCGGCAAATCCGCAAGTACTGTGATATCGCGCCCGACAGCGAGCGGGTGCTCGAAAGCGCCATGAACCGCCTGGGACTTTCCGCGCGTGCCCATGACCGCATCTTGAAAGTGGCGCGCACCATTGCCGACATGGAGGGCGAGGAAAATGTCGGCAACGCGCACGTTTCCGAAGCCATCCAGTACCGGTCTCTCGACCGCAGCTATTGGACGTAGCGTGCCGCACTCCAGCTTCGCATCCACGTCCGATGGAATTTCCCTGCGCACTTCTTCTACCTGCCTCTTATAATCATTCCAGCCCGAATGAGAGAGGAACAACACCAACATGTCTGAGCGCCTTGTCGTCTTCACCGAAAGGAATGAAGGGCCGGTACCCGGTCTTGACGAAGAGTTGATTTGCCAAAACGGAGGGACCGTTCGCTACGGGAAGGCGGCGGATGAGGCCGATCGCATTCGGCTGGCTCAGGGGGCGGAGATCGTCGTCGTAGGTGGAACGCCGCTGACGCGCGAGTTCTTTACCGCCCTACCCCGGCTAAAGGGCGTGGTGCGTCTGGGTATCGGCGTCGACAACTTGGACCTCACGGCTGCCACCGATCTCGGAATCGTAGTAGCCAACGTACCGGATTTCTGTTCGGAAGAAGTGGCGGAGCACGCCCTGGCGCTCATCCTGGCCGTGACCCGCAAAATTGCTTTGGCGGATCGCAAATCGCGCCAAGGCGAATGGGTTCCCGGCATGGATGCGCTGATGCGGCCGTTGCGGCGGCTCAGCGGACAGACTCTCGGACTGATCGGCCTGGGAAAAATCGGGCGCAGCCTGGCGCACAAAGCCACGGGCTTGGGGCTGAGCGTAATTGCCTACGATCCTCACCTCAGCGCAGAGGCGGCACACGCTGCCGGCGTCCATCTGATGAGCCCGGACGAACTGCTGCCTCAAACGGATATCCTTTCACTTCACGTGCCGGTGACCGCGGAGACCAAGGGAATCATCAACGCCCGTACGCTGGCGCTGCTCAAGCCGCAGGCCATTCTGATCAATACCGCGCGGGGCCCGGTGGTGGACGAGGGCGCTCTCTATGCCGCACTCGCTTCCGGCAGGCTGGCAGGCGCGGGACTGGACGTGCTGCAACAGGAACCCTTGCGCTTGCCCCATCCGCTGGCGGAATTTGACAATGTGGTCTTCACTTGCCATTACGCATCACTGAGCGAAGATTCTTACGCCAGAATGCGGCAGCAGGTGTCGGACCAAGTAGTGGAGATTTTGCAGGGAGAATTTCCCCGCAACTTGGTCAACCCCCGCGTGAAGGGTCTGCCGCAATGCCGATTGCGGCCGGACCGGTCTTAGCCCGGATTTCTCATGCCCGGTTTGGGAGGGCCCAGGTTTTGCCGTGCCGTAATTCGACGTTGACTTGATTCCAAGCGAGCCCCAAAGGGGCGTACTAACAGAGCCCAGGCCAACGGCCTGGGTTTACAGATTGTTTTCGGGCTGAGCCCTGAAGGGGCGATCTACGAAGCCACCGTCCCTGACCCCTCGGCTGAGAATGAATTGGGGAACTGGAGCGAAACTGCCGAGGGTGTTAGCGCGCCCCTTCAGGGCTTGGCGTATAGCCTGACCCTCACAACCCAGGCCGTTGGCCTGGGCTCTGTTAGCACGCCCCTTTGGGGCTTGAATAATCATCTGCCCAAAGGGAACCGCTCGGGCTGGTGAGAAGTCCGGGTTAGTAAGTGGGTTCAAGTTCACTAAGAGCTATCAGCAGTCAGCGATCAGCTTTCAGCTAAGACACCAGCCGCAATACTCTTCACTTAATCGGTTTCAGGGAATCGTTTTTCAATTTGTTACCAGAGGACCCCCTCACCCGTCCCGCCCCGGCTGATGAAAACGCCGGTTGCGGTCCACCCTCTCCCCCAAGGGGGCGAGGGAAATGAATTCTACTTTCTCCTTTCCCCCCTCATTGGGGCGCGGGCTGTTTTTCGATTTCGTTGAGTTGTTCGCGCGCGTCGGAAAGGCTCGGATCAAGGGCGAGGGCGGATGCAAATTCGTTGCGGGCTTCCGGCAGATCTTCCTGAGCTCGTAGGACAACTCCCAAAGTGAACCGGTAACGCGCGTTTTCCGGGCTGATCCCAACTGCGTGGCGACGGCTCGCCAGCGCTTCTTCGGGGTGTCCGGTGCGGAAATCCGTGAGCCCCAGAAAGAGGTAGGGCTCAGGCTCCGCGGGGGTGAGAGCGATGGCGCGCGTAAGGTTCCTGCGGGCATCTTCGAATTGTCCAGTGTGGTATTGGCAATAGCCCAGATTGTATTGCGCCAGCGAATAGTCAGGAGCGCGCTCCAGGATGCGCGCATAGAGCACGATCGCCTCCTGATAGCGTCCCTGGTCCGAGAGGTCCGCGGCGAGGTTATTGGTGACCAGGTTGTTGCCGGGAGCGACGGTTAGCGCCCGCCCGTACAGCACCCAATCGTTGGCCCAAAAGCGCTCGTAATAGACCGTTGCGCCACCCAGGATAATGCCCAGCGCTATCACTGTCGCCGCCTGCCGAACGCGGATAGAAAGCGGGAATTTCGGCGAGGTGGCAAAAGTTTCCGCCCCGAGGGCAATGAGGAGCGAGAACCCGACAGAAGAGAAGTACATGAATCGGTCATGAACGAATTCGCCTTCCGGAAAAACTTGCAGGTTCAGCAGCAGAGCCATCGGCAGAAACAGCCAGACACTGGCGAAGGCCACGCGCGGTGATCTCCACCCAAGCCATCCCAGGAACATAACACTGCCAACGACCGCCGCCAGTGGCAGCACAAAGACCGCAAATCCGAAGTGCGTGGTGTAGGGCACGTCGTAAAAAGGGCTTAATCGAACGGGCCATACCAGTATCTTCAGGTGCGACCAAACGACCATGGGCCATGTCGCCACCATAGTCTGCCAGGAAAGCGACGTAAGCGGATGACTCAGGCCTCCAATCGCTGCCCAACGCACCGCGAGATAAATGGCGGTCACTCCCCAATAGTTTAGAGTTGGCACGAAGGTGCTCCAAACGCGTCTGAATAGTCCAGCGCCACCTCTATTGGGAGGAACGGGGAATATCCATTCAAACGCCAACATGAGGACTGGAAGGGTGAGTGCGACCTCTTTGGTCAAGAGGGCTGCTGCATACAACAGCAGCGAAGCGGACGCCCATATTGCCCGGATGCTGCCCGCGCTTTGGCGTCGCCGGATGTGGCATACCAGGGCAGACACCGCGAGCAGCGTAAACAACGGGTCAGGCAGGCCCATAATCCACGCGGCGCTTTCCACGTGGGCCGGATGCAGGGCAAACACCAATGCCGCAATTCCCGCGCTGAATCGGTGGCGCAGAATTTCCCGCGCCAGCAGATACACACTGAGCGC
>JARLGN010000343.1 GCA_031292775.1 Acidobacteriota bacterium
AACGTTCGACGGTATCGAGCACCGCTTGATTTCGCACGCCGTGGCGGAAGTTCGGCTCCGGCAATCGGCCCTCGTCGATGGCGGTGAGGAAATCATGGATGCCATGAGCGAATGTGTGCTCGTAACCGATGGGGTGTCCCGCGGGCCACCAGGCGCCAACATAGGGGTGCTCAGGCTGGGTCACCAGGATGGTCTTGTAAGCCTGCAACTCCGAGGGCTCAGTGCAATCGAAAAACTCCAACTCGTTCATGCGCTCGAAGTTGAAGGCAAGGCTTCCCTTGCTGCCGTAAATCTGGAAAGTGTTGAAATTCCGGCGGCCACCCGCGAAACGGGTTGACTCAAAAACCCCCACGCTGCCGTTCTTGAAGCGCGCCAGATAATTCGCGTCGTCATCGACCGTGACTTTGCCTTTGCCTTTCTTGCCTTTAGCACCCCACGCGCCTTCGCCTTCGACCGGCAGAGGCCGCTCCTTGATGAATGTCGTCATCTGGCCCGCCACTGTTAGGATCTCGCCGTTCAAATACTCGGCCAGATCCGTGGCATGGGCGCCGATATCCCCCAGCGCGCCGCTGCCGGCATATTTTTTTTCCAGCCGCCAAACCAGCGGGAACTCAGGGTCCATGATCCAATCCTGCAGGTAGGCGCCGTGATAATGGTACACATCGCCGATTTTGCCTTCGTCGATCAATCGCTTGGCGAAAGCAATGGCGGGCACGCGGCGATAATTGAAATTGACCATATGAATCACGCCGGCTTTTTCCGCGGCCTTCAGCATGTCCTTGGCTTCCGACAAGGTGTTGGCAAGCGGCTTCTCGCAGATGACGTGCTTCCCCGCCTTAGCGGCGGCGATGACCATGGGATGGTGGAGATAGCCGGGCGTGGCGACATCAATCAGGTCAATGTCTTTGCGCGCCACCACGCGCTCCCACTCGCAATCAGATTCTTCCCAGCCGAACTGCCGCGCGGTCGCTTCCAGTTCTTCCGTGCATGCCTTGCCGCACAACACCTTCATGCGCGGAACCAGGTTCCCCGGAAAGAACCGCCGCACCTGCCGGTAGGCATTCGAATGCGCCTTACCCATGAAACGGTGACCAATCAAAGCAACATTAATTTCTGGCATTTGCAAATCTCCTCTAGATCGAAGGTCGAGGGTAGACAGTAGACGGTAGACGGCATACAGGCCAGGAAACAGCAGATCCGTTACTGCGCCGTGTACGGTTTTGTCTCCAAGGACTGCACAAGGCCGTAGAGCATCTTGCTAACGTTGTCCGCACGTTCGGCCATTTCCCCATCCGCAGCGCTGTATCCAAGATCGCAGCAGAGGATGAGATAGTAGCGCAACTCTTCAAGAGATGCCTGGGCGATGTTGTAGAAATGGCCTTTGTCTGCGCGACCACGCCGTTTAAATCCCTCCGCGATATTGGCGGGGACCGAGACGGCCGCCCGGCGCATCTGCGAGATCAATCCGAATTTCTCTTCCGTGGGGAATAGCTGTGTCTTCTTGTAGATGTCGAGCACCAGCTTGTGGGCAGCCTGCCAGACCTCTAATTGTTCAAACCGCACTATCGCCATAGTCCCCCAATAATAGTGAACAGTAGACGGTAGACAGCATACGGTGAATGGCCTTGCCAGCGCCTCAGCATCGTACAATTGCCATGGTCATCCCCGTATTTCTCTAACGTCTAATGTCACCAGACGTCCAATTGCGGAAAGCGTGCAATCTCGTTGTCTTTCCCCGTATCCCGTCTACCGTCTACCGCCTACCGTGTTCTTACGCCCACCACATTTCCTTAAGTCTCTCCTTAATGACAATCTGATTGAGAAAGGCTGCGGCTTTGCTCAGACCTTCTTCGACCGACATCAAACTGTCCTCGTGCTCGATGGAGAGCACATCGTCGTAACCCACCATTTGCAGCGTAGAAATGAAATCGCACCAAAAATCCGCGTCGTGGCCGTAGCCGACGGTGCGGAAAATCCAGGAGCGATTCTTCTCGTCGCTATAGGGTTTGGCGTCAACCACGCCATTGACCTTGATGTTGACGTCGTACATGCGCGTGTCCTTGGCGTGAACGTAGAACACCGCATCGCCAAGTTTTCGGACGGCGGTGCAGGGATCAATACCTTGCCAGAACATGTGACTGGGGTCGAAGTTGCAACCGACGGCGGGCCCTGCCGCCTCACGCAAACGCAACATGGTTTCAGGGTTATACACCACAAAGCCCGGATGCATTTCGATGGCAACGCGCACGCCGTGGTCCTCCGCAAACTTGGCGTGCTTAATCCAGTAGGGGATGACCTTTTTCTCCCATTGCCATTTCAGGATTTCCTGAAAGTCGGGAGGCCACGCCGTCGGCGACCAGTTGGGGTATTTGGAATTTTCCGAATCGCCCGGGCAGCCGGAAAAATCGACGACCGTCTTGACGCCAAGTTTTTCCGCCAGAAGAATCGTCTTCTTGCTGGTGGCGGCGTGAAGCTGCGCCAACTTCTTGTTAGGGTGCAACGGGTTGCCATGGCAACTCAATCCGCTGATCGTGATTCCCTCGTCCTCGAGCTTTTGCTTGAATTCCTTGAGCTTGGAAGCCTGGTGCAGCCATTCGAGCTTCAGGTGCGGGTCGCCAGGATAATTCCCTGTGCCCAACTCCACCGTGTGGATGCCCAACGGCTTGATTTTCTGGATGACTTCATCCAAGCTCAGTCTGGCCAGCAACGCCGTAAAGAGTCCTACCTTCATAGTGTTTCTCCCCCCTCAGCGGTAAACGATAGACGGTAAGCTGCATACATGCCGATTGTGGTGGTTCTCCCCGTTTTCCGTCAGCCGATTACTTTCTACCGTTCTAACTTCACATTCCATTCGAAAAGACGCTAAATCTATAGTCCGGCCGCCCCGGCGTCAACTGGAAAGTTACTTCAGGTGATGATCGTACCATTCCAACGTGCGCTGCATAATGTCGTGGCGATGGGCAGGATCGAAAATCATGTGACCCTCGCTGGGGTAAACCACAAATCGATTCTCGACTCCCAGCGTTTGCAGAGCGTGCCAAAATTCAAATGATTGCGGCGTCGGACACTCGCCGTCGCGGTCGCCCACCAGGATGAGCGTTGGCGTTTTCACATTCTTGATGAAGGTAATGGGCGAGCTTTTCGCGTACACCGCCGGGTCGTCATAAACGGAGGCGCCGAAAAAGGGGATCAGCCACTGGTCGATATCGTTCTCGCCGTAATAGCTTTGCCAATTCGCAATGCCCGCCCCGGCTACTGCCGCATGGAAGCGTTGCGTTTGGGTGACGGCCCACATCGCCATGTATCCCCCATAACTCCAGCCGCCCACACCGACGCGGTTGTTATCCACCGGAAAGTGCTTCACGACGTAATCAACACCGGTAAGGATGTCACGCAAATCCCCATATCCAAAATCTCTGACGTTTCCGCGCGTAAAGGTCTCACCCTGGCCAAAGCTTCCGCGGGGATTGGGCCGCAGCACGAAGTAGCCGTAGTGGGAAAGAATCGTGAAGTCAAACAGAGCGTTGGGCCAGGAAGGGCGCGCCATGGCTCCGGGTCCGCCATGAACTTCCACCAGCAGCGGATAGCGCCGCGCGGGATCATAGTCCTGCGGATAGGTGAGCCAGCCCTGAATGTTGAGACCCTCATTTGTCCAATGGAGACTCTCCGTCCTTCCCCACTTTGCGAGCTCGCCTTGGTGGGACGTGGTGATTTGTTTCCATTCCCCGATTGGTCCGGCCCAAACTTCCGGAGGGTCGGCAAAAGTCTCGCGCAGCATCGCACACGTTTTGCCATCATTCGCCACGGAAAGGGCGAGGTTCCACCAGCCGAGGGAAAGAGTTTCCGGCTTGTTCCACAGCGGTGTGACTTTGCTGCTACGGACATCGAGAGTAGCAATGCCGCTGGCCCCATCCACACTTTCCAGCAGCAGAATCTCGTTGCCGCCCGGACGCCAGGCGATCCAACTGATGGAGGCGTGAATGCCGGAGGTCAGGTTGCGGGCATCGCCTCCCGTGGCAGGAAGCAAAAAAACATCGCCGCCGGTTGACCCTTGGTCGCTCATCAATCCTCCGATGAATGCGACGCTGCGCCCATCCGGCGACCACCGCGGAACAGCAACCTGTTGAGTTGGTTTATACAGGGACTTCATTGCGCCGGAGTCTGCCTGGAGGGTATAAATTTCCGCGACAAACCAATTGCCGTCGCCCGCACCGTGGGCTGCGGTCATCACAAATTGTTTCGCGTTCGGAGACCAATCGTATTCATATGCGTACATGTCGGCGGGGGAGAGTTGCCGAACCTGCCCCGTTGCCACATCCACCGTGGTCAGGCGTTGTTCATAGATTTTGTTGTCAATCACGCCGGAAGGAAGCGTCATGGGCTCCAGCGGCCCGGGCAAGCGCGGGGCGTTTTCCGTGAAAAGAAGAGCCAGCGTTTTGCCATCCGGCGACCATGAGGGAGAATCAAGCGAACCGGTCAAGTCGGTAAGCTTACGCGCCTCGCCGCGCGTGACGTTGGCAATGTAAAGCTGCAATTGGCCGGGCGTCCGGGCATTCGACAGGAAAGCCAGTTCGCTGCTGTCCGGTGACCAGGCGATTTCGTGCTCTTCCGAAACCTCCTCACCATCTCCCGCCGTGATGCGTCGCCGGGTGGTGGCGGGTGACGCGAGGTTGCAAACAAAAATGCCGTGGGGAGAAGCACCCATGGCATCCACCCATGCCACGCGCTGTCCATCCGGTGAAATGGCTACTTGGCGGGTGCCATGCGCATCCGCAAGCGAATCGAGCACGGCGTCAAGGGATGAATCCTGCGCCCCTGCACTGCCGGTAAGCAGGATGCAAATGACGGGCAGAAGCAGCGCGACGATTCGCGACATGCGGCTCACCATGAAAAGACTCCTAAAGGAAGCTTGAGCCGTCATCGTATCGGAAGCCACA
>JARLGN010000344.1 GCA_031292775.1 Acidobacteriota bacterium
GATGTTAGCCATGATGCAAGCACTGGTGGTGCGGTGGGTGGTTTCGATGTCGGAATTCGGCTTCTTCCGCGACCTGACGCAGTCCAGGAAATTGACCACGTGAGGTTGATGCTGGGGAGTGCCATCGCCCTTTTCAATGTCAGACCGGCCGAAGGTTTCCCACACATCGGATTGGCGCGCGGCGGGCCAAATGTTATAGCCCTCGCGATTGATGAACAGAGTGCCATCGGTTCCGTAGAACTGCGTACCATACGAATGCTCATCCGGTCCGCGGCCGATGTGGAAGCTGAAGCGGGCCAGGAAGCCGGCCGAATTTAGCGGGCACGACGGGTATTCATAAACGGCTTCCAGCGTGTCGGGAGTCTCGTAAGAGCTCACCGTGGCGAATTTTCCGCCTGTGCAGGAGACGGTCAGAGGCGCGTCCACTTGCATCGCCCAATGGACCACGTCCATCAGGTGGGGTCCCCAGTTGGTGGTTTCGCCGCCACCGGTTTCCCAATAGCCCGTAAACCCGCGGCGGCTTCGATTGAAATGGTGGTAAGGCGCGGGTCCCAGCCAAAAGTCCCAATCAAATCCTGGCGGAGGATCACAGTCGACTGGAGGAGTTGCCTTCCGGTTTTCACGCGTAAATCCACCGCCATGGAGGAACGCTTCCACGTAGGTGACCTTGCCAATCTTGCCGCCGCGAATCATCTCCACAACTTTCTGGTAATGTTCGCCGGAGCGCTGCTGCGTGCCACACGTTACCACGCGATTGTACTTATTGGCGGCCTCCACCATCTTGCGGCCTTCATAGATCGTGTGCGAAATGGGCTTTTCGACGTAGACATCCTTGCCCGCCTCACACGCCATGATCATGGGAATGCCGTGCCAGTGTTCCGGAGTGGCCACGATGACGGCGTCGATGTCCTTGCGGTCCAGGAGCTTGCGAAAATCGTGGTAGCCGACGGTTTTGCCGGGTGGCGTCCCGGTGGCGTCAAGCGTCTGGGCGAGTGGCAGGGTGTAAACATCTGCCGCGGCGATGGGGTCTACCCTGTCCGTCTTTATCATGGAGCTGAAATCAAACCGGCCCTGTCCGCCGGCGCCGATCAGGCCGATGCCAATGCGGTCGTTGGCGCCGATTACGTTGCGAACAGCGGGGCCCGCCGACAGGGCAAGGCTGGTAACGCCAAGCGTCGTGGATTTATGGAAATCCCGGCGCGTCATTTTAGACAAGTCCATACTTAACCTCCCAATGAATTCCGAAAACGCAGTGCATCGTAGCACGGGCAGGCCATCTTGCACCATAAGAGGGATTGGGCCATGGGGCCATCGGGTGATTTGGTGATTTGCGATTTGTGATTGAGACAATCTGAAATCGGAGGGCTTGCTCTTCACCCGTCACTTGTCACTCGTCACTTTTCTGTCAGATGACCAGCGCCGACACGGGTACGGTGCCGCGTTCTCCGCCGATGACGACGATTCCGGAGTCTGTCACGTGCCATCCGTGCGCGCGATCGGCATCGTGATCGTAGCCGATCGTGGCGTCTTCGGGAACGCGGACGTTCTTATCCAGGATGGCGCGGCGCACCTTGCTGTGGCGGCCGATATCGCAGTTATCCAGGATGACGCAGCCTTCCACCAGGGCGCCGGCATGGACGCGGACGCCGCGGGAGAGAATGGAGTTGCGCACGACGCCGCCGGAGAGAATGCATCCTCCCGACACGATGCTGTCAATGGCCTCGCCGCGGCGATTGGCCTCGTCGAAGGTGAACTTGGCGGGCGGATCGGGGTAGCTGGCGCTGCGCAGCGGCCACTGGCGATTGTAGAGGTTAAGGTCGGGCTTGACGGAGCGCAGGTCCATGTTGGCTTCGTAATAGGCGTCAATGGTGCCGACATCGCGCCAGTAAGGCATGGACCCTTCGTGTTCGCCAGGGATGCGGTTGGTCTGGAAGTTGTAAGCGTAGATGGGGGAGTTGCCGGCAAGCTTGGGCAGAATATCCTTGCCGAAATCGTGGTGACTGGCCGGGTCATTCGCGTCGGCCTCAAGCAGGTACGCAAGGGTGGGCTTGGAAAATATATAGTTGCCCATGGAGGCGTAGACCTGGCTGGGGTCGCCGGGGATGGTGGGTGCATCGGGGTTCTTTTCATGAAAGGCCATGATGCGTCCGTCCGCGTTGGCCTCAATGACCCCGAATTCGGCGGCGTGCTTTTTGGGCACGGGGATGGCGGCAACGGTCACCTCCGCGTGTTTGGCCAGGTGGAAATCAATCATGCTGGCAATGTTCATGCGGTAGATGTGATCGCCGCCGAAGATCGCCACCACGTGAGGATCGGACTGCTGGATAAGGTTGATGTTCTGTAAGATGGCGTCGGCAGTGCCCTGGTACCAGGTTTCATCTTCCGAACGCATCTGTGCCGGCACGGGGATAATGAAGTGGCTTTTCAGCAGCCCGCTGAATTGCCATCCCTCACTCAGATGCTGGAGCAGCGACTGGCTGCGGAACTGCGTGAGCACATAAATGGAGTTGATTCCGGAGTTGATGAAATTGCTGAGGACGAAATCAATGATCCGGTATTTGCCGCCAAAAGGAACCGCCGGCTTCGCCCGCTCCTGCGTGAGGGGAAAGAGCCGTGTTCCCTTACCTCCGGCGAGTACAATGCCCAGCACGCGGATGTGCCAGGCTCCTTCCGCGTCGAAGACAGGTTCAAGTTTAGCGCTCTTCTTCTTTGGCATCAGTGGCTCCAAGGACCGTAGTGTTGACGGATTTTAACAGAGCCAGTCCTTATGGGGGCAATCTAATTGTGAGCGGATGCGTCGAGGCGCCCGGAGAAGGCAGTGGCGAGACGGCGGGCACTCGGGGGATTCAATTCAAGATTCAAAATTCAAGATTCAAGAAAACGCGCGGCAGATAATCCTGCCGCGCGCCACTTAAGGGCCGTTAGCGGGCCGATTTGCCGTCGTAGCGGCGGGTTTATCCCGCCATGTGCGGTATAACCCCGCCGCTACTTTTTGCTTACCACTTGCCACTAATCACTAACCACTTGTCACTAACCGCTGCTCTTACGCCAGCTTATTTCCCGAGTGCAGTCCGCATTCCTTCTTAGTTGACTCTTCCCACCACCAGCGGCCTTCCCGCTCGTGCTGGCCGGGCAGAACGGCTTTGGTGCAGGGTTCGCACCCGATGGAGACGTACCCCCGCTCGTGCAGCGAATTGTAGGGAACATCGTTTTCGCGGATGTAGTCCCAAACCTGCTTGGAACTCCAATTGGCCAGGGGGTTGAACTTTACCAGGGCGTTGTCCGGAGTGGAGAAAGTGGGGTCCGCTTGCACGACGGGAACTGTGGCGCGGGTGGAGGGGCTCTGGTCGTGGCGCTGTCCGGTGACCCAGGCGCTCAGGGTGCTCAGGGCTCGCCGCAACGGTTCCACTTTGCGGACGCCGCAACACTCCTTGTGGCCATCTTTATAAAAGGAGAACAGGCCCTTTTCTTTCACCAGATTTTCCACGGCTTCTGGCCGGGGAAAGAAAACCTCGACGGGGATCTGGTACTTCTCCCGAACCTGGTCGAGAAAGCGGTACGTCTCCGCGTGGAGGCGCCCTGTGTCAAGCGAGAAGACTCTGAACTTGCCGCCCAGCTTTGCTGCCAGGTCCACCAGCACCACGTCTTCCGCGCCGCTGAAGCTGATGCCGACGCTGGGCGAATACATCTCAAACGCTAGGGCCAGAATCTCGCTCGGGTGCCGTTGCGCATACTGCTCGGCTAGTTCGGTCAAATTTGCAACTTCAAGTGGCATAGTTGTGTTTTCCCTTTCAAAATGTAAGTTAAGAAGGAGCCAGAATCGAAACTGGAAACTGGAAACTCGAAAATCGGTGCGTATCCCGCGAGTTTCGAATTTCCAGTTTCGAGTTTCGGACCTTCCCCAGCTCCTGACTTCTGACTTCTGATTCCTAGCTCCTCCGTTCACCCCACCAGCAGGCGGGTTCCCAGGGAGAAGTAGAGAACTGTAAACAGCCAACTGAAATAACGTTCGGGAATAATTCGGGTCAGCCTGCTACCGACGACCACGCCGGGCAGCGAGCCGACGACAATGTGCAGAAACAGCGTGCTATTAAAGTGGCCCATCCGCACGTGCATGGAGCCCGCCAGCGCCATGGTGGCCAGTCCATAAAGAATGTCGGTTCCCACCAACTCGCCCAGCGGATAGGGGGTGAGAAGCAGCAGGAAGACCATCAGCAGGCTGCCGCTGCCAATTGAAGTCAGGGCTACCATGAATCCCACCAACGCTCCCACCAGGACAAGCTTCACGCGCGTGCTCGCGATGGGCGCATCAACCCAGGTTTTCGGGGGCTTGATTTTTCCCAGGCGGTCCAGCGGCAGCAGGAAGGCTTCGCAAAACAAAGTTATTCCCAGCATAAGGCGGAGCTGGTGATCCAGTTCGTGCCCCCCCATCCGCGCCTTCAGGTAGCTGAGTAGAAAGATCCCACCGATCGTGCCCGGAACGGTCCCAATAATAAGGAAGGTTGCCAACCGCCAGCGCACCTGGCCCAGCCGGCGATGCTCAAACACTCCCAGCAGCTTGGTGAAAGCGCCATTGACGATGTCTGTCCCGATCAAGGTGACGGCGGGGAAAGGCGTCAGCACCATCAACAGTGGGGTTAGCAGCACCCCGCCCCCTGTGCCCGTCAGCCCAATCAGTAGTCCGGTAATGAACCCTATAACCGTAATGAACATGAGTCGCTGAAGCCCTTCTGGCCAGCCATTCCCAGCCAATCGTGCCTTTTGTTACCCTGAAAACTGCCTAAACGCAAAAACGCCCGCTGCGGTTATCTCCGTCAGCGGGCGTCTCAGGTTTTGGACTTTTCTTACTTCGCTTACAAATCCCTATTCCCTAAGAAGAGAGCACCGCTGGCGGATGGCGTACAGGTACAACAACACATCTGCCCGGCGTCACTGCTTCTCACGGAATGGAGATTCGTACTCATTGGGAAAGGAAAGCCTACCATGAAGGTGCCAATGTTTTCAACAGTATTTTTGTCGGTTGTGCCCGGCGCCCAAAGGACAGGCGCCCCTGACAGTTGACAGTCGATAGTTGATGGCCAATCTTGGGTATTTGGGTTGGCAAGTGATAAGTGACTCGTGACAAGCAAGATAGTGGGTGTACACTAAGCGTCGCCGGCAGGCCACAATGGGGAGCTCGTCGGGAATCTTGTGTTAACGCGTGTTCGCATCAAAGGAGCGGATATGTATATCGGCAAGGTGTCAGCGTTGTTGATCTGTCTGGCTCTCGCTGGGGGAGCGCAGGCGCAGACGGGGTGGAAGGCGGGCGCTGCCAAGGTGGATATTACCCCTGCGGGGCCAATTTGGATGGCGGGTTACGCCAAGCGCGATAAAACGTCGGAGGGCATACGGAAGAACATTCACGTGGTCGCCCTCGCCCTGCAAGATGAGACGGGCCGAACATCCGTGCTGATGACCTTCGATCTGGTCAAGATTGGCCGCGATTGGGGAACGGCCATCACCGACCGGTGCCAGAAGGAGTTTGGCCTCTCGCGCGACCACGTGGTGTTGAATTCCTCGCACTCGCATAGCGGTCCGGTGACCGGGTATGCGGCGCCTTACTATCTTCCATTGACTCCGGCGGATGTGGAGGTGGAGCGCCGTTATACCCGCGAATTGGTGGACAAGTCGGTGGAGGCCGTGGGGCAGGCGATTAGAAACCTGTCGCCCGCGACGCTGGAATTCGGACAGGGGTTGGCGGCGATAGCCGTGAACCGGCGGCGAGTGCGCCTGCGTTCACTGCCCGGACCGGTGGACCAGGACGTCCCGGTGCTTTGTGTGCGCGGGCCCAACGGAGAGCTGAAGGTGGTGGTGGTGGGCTACGCTTGCCATGCCACGGCGCTGGGGGATTACCAGATCAGTGCTGACTGGCCGGGTTACGCCAAAGAGGAAATTGAGAAAGCGCATCCGGGCGCCATTGCCCTTTTCGTCCAGGGATGCGGCGCCGATGCGAATCCGCTGCCGCGCTATCAGGGTACGGATCCCGCCATGCTTCACTACTCGGTGGAGCTGGCGCAGATGTATGGAAAAATCCTGGCGGCCGCCGTTGAAATGGAGCTGCACGAAAAGATGACGCCGCTCGTGGGGCCTCTCCGAACCGCTTACGAGACGGTGGACGTTCCCCTCCGCCCGGCGAGCCGGGAGGAGTTGCAGTCTGCGTTGGCCGGGAGTGACCGCCTGCAGAGCGCCGCGGCCAAGCAGTTGCTGGCACAAATGGACAAGGACGGGAAGCTGCCGGACCAATACCCCTACCCGGTCGAGGTGTGGCAGTTCGGCAAGGGGCTGAAGTTCATTGCTCTCTCCGGCGAGGTGGTGGTGGACTACGCGCTTCGCCTGAAGGCGCAATATGGGTGGGACACCACTTGGGTGGCAGGCTATTCGAATGACGTCTTCGGCTACATCCCCTCCGTGAGAGTTTTGCGCGAAGGCGGCTACGAAGGCGGCGACGCGAATAAGGATCTGGGCGGCCCGTTCGGTCCGGCAGTGGAAGAGATCATTGTGGAAAAAGTGGGCGACATGATGAAGTAGCACAGCCACTCCTGGCTGTGAAAGATAAACAACACAGGCAGGAGTGCCTGTGCCACCAACCTCAACCCGCCAGAACAGGGAAAGGATTTCACCACGGAGGTCACTGAGGCCACGGAGAGCGGCCGGCCAAAAACTGTGGGGCCGCGGATTAACACGGATTCGCACGGATCGAAACCACAGCCACGTAGGTGGCAGGTTCCAGATGTTAGATGCGAGGGGTGGGAGTCCTGTCGTGGGTCGCTGGGCGCGCCGCGAAGTAACCCCTCATCCGGCCTCGTCCCTCAGCCACCTTCTCCCCTGGGAGAATGTCTGGAATTAAACCACCCTCGCCGAGGGGAGAGGGTGTCCCGATGCATCGGGACGGGTGAGGGGTCACTTCGCCAGCCCCTGCCCATATGGTTGCGGCCCCGCCCGAGGAATTCCACAAACCCCAGGTCGCGCAAAACCTGTCCGTCAACTGACGGACTGCCGGATTTTGTCAGGCACGTGCCGGTTGCCGGGATGCAGCTTTTGCAGTTGTCCCGCGAATGCGTAAACGCCCTGAAGGGTAAACTCTTCCTTCCGAAAAGCGGAGAACCGGAGAGCCAGATAACCCGCATCTCCCGGGTATCGCTACTTTATTAAATGAGGAGCAGTAAGGCTGATAAATTCTCGTGGCGTTATGATTTTGGTGTTTTTCCAGAATCTCGGAAAATGCTTCTGATTACCGGTCACCAGATAGTCTGCGCGGGCAGCATCGGCACATTCCAGGAACATAGCGTCGTCAGGATCGGGCGTGACTACCAGATGACTTGTCGGCGTCACGGTATAGCTATGGTTCTTGATAAGTTGTAGGAACTGCTGCCGAAGGCCCCTGCGAATCTGTAGTTCCGGGCGGGCAAGCACCTCGCTGTATTCCTCCAGGATGGGACGGGAGACATACCAGCGGGCGGGTTTGGTAATAGCCAGCAGGAAGACAGTGCGCTGCAGTCCTGCCGGCTTGAGGGCAGCGGAAATCAGTACATTCGTGTCAATGACCAGGCGGAGGGGGAGCATTACCGCTTGGCTTTCTGCCGCCGGGACGACTTGATGATCTTGTCAATCTGGCGCGAGGTCAGCGTGCTCGTCCCGTGGCGCTCTGACTCCTCACCAAGGACCCTTAAGACCTCGGGCTCCGGCGCGGCGAGCTTGACATATTCTCGAATGCTCAGCAGGACAGCTTTGGGTGTTCCGCGTTTTTCGATGATGAGCGACCGGCGCTCATCCTCGATACGGCTCAAAAGCTTCCCGAAATTCGCGCGGGCGCGCAGGGCAGAAATGACTATCGTGCCATTCTTGGCCATGGCGGCGCTGGTTGCCATAAACTCTCCATTTCATCTTCCTGAACTGTACAGTTTAACAGAAGCCGAGTCAACAAGGCTGGGTGGGGTCAGTCATGCCACTAGACGCTGCGGCGTCGGCCACGCCGACCGATCGGCAGTTGTAGGGCCGAACAGCCTTCGGCCAAGGGCGAACACGGTTCGCCCGTACAAGCGGAGGCCGAGCGCTGCTCGGCCCTACATTCCCCGGTAGCGCCCACGGCCAAGGAATTCCACAAACCCCAGATCGCGCAAAACCTGTCCGTCAACTGACGGACTGCCGGATTTTGTCAGGCACGTGCCGGTTGCCGGGATGCAGAGGGGTAGTCACGGGGACACCGCGGCGACTGAATGGCTACGCTCTTTACCGATTGACATGTAACGCGGCGCGTTATAGACTGCAAGCCGTGATTAAATCCTTCCGGTGCGACGAGACGGAGCGGCTCTTTCATCGCGAGCCCAGCCGGAAGTTTCGCGCCATCGAACGCTCGGCGCTGCGCAAGCTCGACATGCTCGACGCGGCGAACGATCTTCGAATTCTCAGCGC
>JARLGN010000345.1 GCA_031292775.1 Acidobacteriota bacterium
CTGCGCAGGGTTGCTCCCCGCCAGGCCATCACCCACAACGAAATGGGGATGTATTCAGGTGTGGATTATTACGACCTGAACCGCTCTCTGGACTTTGTTGCCTGGGACAACTACCCCATGTTCGGAAAAGACTACGCCCAGTACACCGGGGCGGGGTTGGCCCATGACCTGATGCGGGGATCGAAGGACAATCAGAACTACATGATCATGGAGCAGCAAGGCGGCGCGGGGGGCTGGGCGACGTTTTTCGGACACCAGGCGCCCGCTTCCCTCTATCGCGTTTGGGCTTACCAGTCTGTTGCTCACGGCGCCGACGGTGTTTGCTATTTCCGCTGGCGGACCTCCCGCTACGGCACGGAACAGTATTGGCAAGGGATTCTGGACCAGGACAGCTACCGCAATTCCCGCTACTTCGCCGTGGCCCAAACCGGGAAGGAGTTGGGCAAACTCACGACCCTGCTCCAGGGAACAAAGGTGGTATCTCCTGTTGCCATGCTGGTATCGCCGGATTCGCGCTGGGCGCAGCAAATTCAGCCGGGCGTGAAGGATTTTGAGTACGACCAGCAGCTCCACGACTACTACGACGCGTTCCGCCGCGCGGGGGTAAGCGTGGACGTGGCCTTTCCACTAAGCGATCTTTCCGCTTATCGCATTGTTGTGGCGCCCGCACTCTATGTAACCGATCAAACCCTCGTTAGCAAGCTCCACGCCTTCGTGAAGAGCGGCGGAACGCTTATCCTGACGTTTCGTTCGGGAGTCAAAGATGAACACAATGTAGAAACAGACCAGACGCTCCCCGGACCTTTCGCGGACATCGCCGGCGTGGCCATCCACGAATTTGATCCGCAGGTCAATGAGGAGCAGGAGTTGGTTGGACCCGGCGAATCGCGTTATCCCACCCGCACCTGGTGCGATATTCTCGAACCGTCCACGGCCAAAGCCCTGGCGACTTACGGCAAGGGATACTATGCGGGCAAACCGGCCGTAACGGAGAACCGCGCGGGCAAGGGTTTGGTCTATTACGTCGGCACAGAATCAATGTCACCTTTATTTTACGACCGCCTGATTGCGATGGCCGCCAAGAAGAGTCTGATAGCGATAAATCAGAGGATTCCCACCGGTGTTGAAGTAGCGGTTCGGCAAAAGCCGGGCACGAAGATCATCTTCGTGTTGAATTACACCGGCATGGAACAAACCGTACCGCTCGACCAGGCATACCAGAATGCCTTGACCGGCAAGACGGAACCTATGGATTTGCAGATTCCCGCGTTTGAGGTGAAAGTTCTTACAGAAAAGTGAAAGAAGGGATGGGGACAGAAAAGGTTAAAGGCTAAAGGGTAAAGGTTAAAGTGGACTTCAATTGTCCTCTACACTTTATCCTTTACCCTTTAGCCTTTAACCTTTTCTGTTCTACCTTCCAAAGTACGCACGCACGAGGTAAGAAATTCCCATCAGCAGAAGCAGGGTATTTGCCACGAGGAAAAGGTGCTGCTTGAACTTTTTGTGAAGGCCTGCGCCCCATGCCAGCAGGCACAAGGTAAAGATCGCCGCGCCGTAAAAACCAAGAAGGCCGCCCAGGAAAAACGGAACCACGTGCGCAATACCACTCTTACGACTTTCCGCGAGAATCGGTCCGGCAACGGTTAGCCAATAGACCCAGGTGCCCGGCGAAGCAACTTCCGCCAACAACGCGACAGACACACTGGCATAGCTGAGCGAAGCAGAATTCGCCATTTCGTGTTGCGTTTTGCCGCGCAATTCCCAAAGGGAATAACTGGCGAAGCCGATCAACGCCGTGCCCCCAATGTATGCCACGTAATGGGCAATGCCGGAAGGGATGAAGCGATAAAAAAGGCAGGTAATTAGCAACAGGCAGCCGTCGACAGCCAGTGGCGCACCAATCAGCACGTTGATCGCGCGCCCCCACCGGCCCAAGGCCACTTGCGAGAGCGCAATCATATGCAACGGGCTGGGGACCAAACCTCCCACAATTCCCATCCCGGCGCCAAGTATGAGCAAGTCCATAAGTCGATAAGGCGATGTTATTCGGTCGAACCAAAAATGTAAAGCGGCGGGGATGAAGATTCCCGGTCTCTTTAGCAAAGGAAGTTGCGCTTGGAAGGCAATTGAAGTCAGAATACTTTTGGCCGCCCCAGCAGTCGAAGCCATGGTGGCCCGAGCATTCGTGCCTTTACAACCCAGGATACTGATTCTCTCTCTGCCTCATGGCGCCGCGCATCAACGTGCCGCCAAGGCCATGCGGGAAGCATTCGCAGGCCTCCGTCCAGACTCTCGCGTGGAGGTCATCGACACTCTGCAGCATTGCACCGCGTGGTTCCGGGCTTACTACAACTCCTACTTGATCCCGCTGGCGATTTGGCCCGGCCTCTGGCGCTGGTTTGAAGGGCGGCAGCACCAATCGGAGTCTACCGGTCCCGGTTGGGTATACCGGCACGGCGCGCGACCCCTGTTTCGCTATTTTCGCGATTTCGCCCCCGATGTCGTCATCGCAACGGAAGTGGGGACGTGCGAGATCGCAGCAATGTACAAGCGCGAATCTCATGCGGGCTTCCTGCTGGTCGGCGTGGAGTTGATGGACTTCAATCGCGCCTGGATTCAGCCGGAAGTCGACCTATTCCTGACCACCCATGTTGACCTGGCCGCGGAATTGGTGGGTGAGGGCGCTTCCGCCAACAAGGTGGTGACCACCGGCCAACCGGTAAGTCCGGTGTTTGCCTCCCTTCCTGATCGCCGGACCGCTCGCAACAAGCTGGGAATCAAGCAGGAGGCTGTCCAGATATTGATCCTCTTTGGGGGCACAGGGCACGGAAACCCGGAGCGCATTCTCGCCGAACTTGCCCGGGTGGAGCACCCGCACGAGCTTGTCTTTATCACCGGCCGCAACCAAGCTCTGGAGAAACGCCTACGCCAACGGTATGGGAACATGCCCCACGTACACGTATTGGGGTGGGTTGATAACATTCAGGAGTGGATGGTGGCTTCCGACCTGATGATCAGCAAGCCCGGCGGCGGCACGCTGAACGAAGGCTTTGCCTGCGGCCTGCCCATGCTGGCCTTTGATCCCCTGCCCGGAAACGAGGAGCGCACTTGCCGCTGGATTGAGAAATGGGGAGCGGGACTTTGGATTGAGAAGCCGGAAGACCTCGCGCCCAAAATTCAAACTCTGCTCTCAGATACAGCCCAGCTAGCCGCACTTCGCCATAAGGCGGGCGCGCTGGCGCGTCCCTATGCAGCACGTGATGGGGCGCTGGCTACTCTTGAGTTCTTGTCGCGAAAAACCCAGCCATCTCCGAATTAATGGTGTAAGCAAACCCACAGAATCTTGCAGAATATAGCAACAATCATTCTCGGTGGCAGCACTCGGACCGCAGCCAACCTAATCCGAGCGGAGGTCGATTTGGATTTGCTTCCCTCGCCACTTTGGGGGATAGGCAAGAAGAACCTGTAGTTTTGGTGTCGAATTCATGGCAGCAGGGGCGCGAAGCTGGCTTGACCAGGTGGATCACTTGCTAATTTGGATAGCCTTGCAGTTGCGCCGGCGCGCGGCTTCGGGGTAATCTTGTGCGCTGTGAAAATGCCCTCCAACGCCCAGCCGCCGCGAATCCTGATTCTTGCCGTCCATCATGGCTCCACGCACATTCAGATCGCGCGGGTGATGGAAAAAGCTCTTCGGCAACAGCGTCCGAATGCGCATATCGAGATCATTGATACCCTTGCCCACTGCCGCCGGCTATTCCGGACATATTACAACTCGTTTGAGCTTCCCATGAAATACTGGCCCGGGCTCTGGGAGCGCATTGAGACCCGGCAATACCGAGGCGAATCCACCAGCCCTCTCTGGCTTTTCCGGTGGGGGGCGCAGCCCCTTTTCCGGTTCATTGACACCTTCGCGCCCGACATCGTTGTTGCCACCGAAGTGGGCTTGTGCGAAATGGCGATTATGCACAAGCGCGAAACCAAAGCGGCCTATTCTCTGGTGGGGATTGGCGCGTTGGATTTTGAACGCCCGTGGGCACAGCCGGAAGTGGAATTGTTCATTTCCTCTCCCGGAGAAGTCGCCGCCCAACTGAAGAGCGCAGGAGTGGCACAGGACCGGATCGCCGAATGTGGAATGCCCGTGGACCCGGTGTTCGCCCCCTGCGCCGACAAGCCAACTCTGCGCGCGCGCCTCGGCCTGGAGCGCGAGGAACCTGTGCTCCTCATCAACTTCGGCGGGTCAGGGAAGATGAAACCGCACCAGGTGGTCAGCCAGCTCCGGCGCGTTCAACAGCCTTTCCAAGTGGTTTTTGTCGCTCGCCGCGATGAAAAACTTCGCGCGGAACTTCTGCGCCTTACTGCCGGGATGCCCCATGTGCACATCCTCCGCTGGGTGGACAACATGCAGGAGTGGATGGCAGCGGCGGACGTTCTGGTAAGCCGCGCGGGCAGTTGCACGGTGGCGGAAGCGCTTAATTGCGGATTGCCAATTTTGGTTTTCGATGCCCCCCCGGGAAGTGAGCGCCGCGTGTGTGAGCTGGTTGAGAAACAGTGGCAGACCGGATATTGGGCAAAGAGCGCGGACGACATTGCCTTTCGTATCAGTCGGTTACTGACAGGTCCCCAGGAACTTTCACGCCTGCGCCAAAATACGGCAGGGCACGCCTTTCCCCGGGCCGCACATGACGCCGCCGAAGCTATCCTGAAGCTTTGCGCGTGAGTTCATCCCGACTTCTGGCCAGCACAATGCAGGGCCGAACGGCCTTCGGCCGAGGGCAAGCGCCGCTAGCCCCTGCATGTTTTGGTTGCGCCCCTCATGCGGCCTCTACAAATACCTTCTGGGTATACGGCTTGACATCTTCCTCGTGGGCTTGGATACTAACGCCTTTTGGCCGGCTGCTCCAAAAGGTAGCGCCTGGCAACATCACTAGGGGGCATTAATGGGAAATGAGCAGCAAGAGGTGGGAAGCCTAAGTTACAGTCATGGGGTCGGCGATTCGCCTCTGGTAGGTCTTACCCTGGGCGAATTGCTTGACCGCACAGCCGGGCTCTATCCCGATCGCCCCGCCCTGATCGTTCGCCACCAGAACCAACGCTACACGTACCGCGAATTCCTGCGCGAGGTCGAGCGCGCTGCGAGGGGACTTCTGCGTTTGGGAGTCCAGAAGGGCGATCGGGTCGGAATCTGGTCCACCAACTACGCCGAATGGGTCATCACGATGTTCGCGGTGGGCAAGGTCGGCGCCATCCTGGTGAACCTGAACCCCGCCTTTGGAACCGTGGAGTTTGAGCACGCGCTGCTGCAATCAGGATGTTCAACACTGTTTTTGACGAGCGGATTTCGCGGACGCGATTACCCCGCCCTGCTGGGTCAGATCTGCCCCGAATCCCTCCATAGCGTGCCGGGCGCTCTGCAATCGGCCAAGCTGCCAAACTTGCGCAACCTGGTCTTTATTGGAGACTCGCCCGCCCCATCCAGCATGATTCCCTGGAACGAACTGCTGGACATGGGCGTGAACCTACCCGCCGACGCGTTGGCAGCCCGCGCCGCAACTTTGGAATTTGACGACCCCATCAACATTCAGTACACCTCGGGAACCACCGGTACTCCCAAGGGCGCGCTGCTGAGCCATCACAACATTGTGAACAACGGGTTCCTGATCGGCGAGGGCATGCGCTTCACCTGCGAAGATAAGCTGTGCATCCCGGTACCCTTCTATCACTGCTTCGGCATGGTGTTGGCAATCATGGTATGCGTATCGCACGGCGCGGCCATGGTGGCGCCGGCGGAATACTTTGACGCGCTGGCAACGCTTCAGGCGATATCCGAAGAACGCTGCACGGCGGTGCATGGTGTGCCCACAATGTTTATCGCCGAACTGGAGCACGAGCGCTTCCGCGAGTTCGACCTCACCTCGTTGCGCACCGGCATCATGGCGGGCTCGCCCTGCCCCATTGACGTTATGCGCCGCGTGGTGCGCGAAATGCATTGCTCCGAGCTGACCATTGTTTATGGCCTGACGGAAACCTCACCGGGCATTACGCAGACCACTCCCGACGACCCGCTGGAGCTGCGCGTGACCACGGTGGGCAAACCGATGCCGCATACGGAAATCAAAATTGTTGACCCGCGCACAGGCCGCATTGTTCCGCGCGGCACCCCTGGCGAACTCTGCGCGCGCGGTTACGCTGTGATGAAAGGCTATTACCAGAATCCCGAGGCCACCAGCCAGACCATGGACGCCGGCGGGTGGCTGCATTCCGGCGACCTCGCCACGATGAGCGACGACGACTACTGCAAGATTACGGGCCGTTCCAAAGACCTGATCATCCGCGGCGGCGAGAACATCTATCCCCGCGATACCGAAGAATTCCTCTATACCCACCCCGACATCAGCGAAGTGCAAGTGATCGGGATCCCCGACCGCAAGTATGGCGAGCAGGTTATGGCCTGGATCAAACTTAAGCCGGGCGCCACGTCCAGCACCGAGGCCATTCGAGAATTCTGCAAGGGCCGCATCGCCCACTTTAAAATTCCGCGTTACGTCAAGTTCACCGACTCCTTCCCTACCACCATGAACGGCAAAACCCAGAAATACAAAATGCGCGAAATTTCCATTAAGGAAATGGGCTTGGAAGAAGCCGCCCAAATCGCCACAGCGTAGGAAGAATGACTCGCGCCGAGACGCGGAGACGCGGAGGATAAATACAAGGCCAGAGGAAAAGCTGGAGGATTAGCGCAGCGGAGCTTGTTGATCTTCTTGCGGGTCTTTCTCTCTTCTTTTTCTTTGCCTCTCTTTCTCAGCGCCTCTGCGGCTCGGCGCGAGATACGCTCTTATGACGGAAAACGGGGTTGGCACAATCGTTGTCGGAACCGCTGTCGAAATACGTTGGGAGTTGGGACCCGGGCTGCTGGAATCGGTCGATATGGGTTATTGTGATATGGAATCCGAATGAAGTTTTTGACGAGGCTGTGAAGGGGGTGAGTTTCATGGATGGACGGAACCGAAGTGACGTGGTGCGTGGAGCAGACGTTTCAATTGTCCTCAAAGAGGACCAACGTACAGGGAAACAGACGCGAGGCATTGTCCAGGACCTTCTCACGAATTCCCCGTTTCACCCGCACGGGATCAAGGTAAGGCTACAGGACGGTAAAGTCGGCAGGGTTCAAGTTATCCACAGTGCCGGGCATTCCAGTCAGGCTTAACCCGGACTTCACACCAACCCCGCGATTCCTTTTGGCCGAAGTTGCTTTCAAGCCCCGAAGGGGCGACCTAACCTAGCCCAGGGCAACGCCCTGGGTTTATGGAATGGTTACCGGTGCAAGCCCTGAAGGGGCGCGCTAACACCCACCGCAATTTCTTCCCAGCTTGGGATCCACACTAAATTCCAGGGCTCTGCGCCACTGGAAGGAGTTTCGACGACATGAAGCTCAGGCAAGGCGATTACAGTATTGCCCGCCCCGCCTTGGGAGTGGACCTGTCTTACGACTGCATCGCCACGGCGGTGGAATCCGGGATGCGCCCAGGGTAGAAAGCCAGAATCCTTTGGTTTTCCTCGCCCCTGTAAAGCAATATTGCCATCAGCTTTCTGGCTGATGCCAGCACCGCTTCCTGAGAATGTTCATAGACTTGCAGCCCTGGCAGCACCGGCACCTCAGCAATCCATTGCCCATCAGGCTTACGGTTCGTTTCGATGTTCAAAACCATGCTCGTTTTCCTCTACCCATACATATCGACCACGGGACTCAAACCTTGCCTCCGTGTCGTTACACATACAGGTTAATGAGGGGTATGTCGCTTGTATGTTCCAAATTGCGCACGCTTCGCAAGTCAACTTTGCGTCTTCTTTCGTAATGGTGTCGACAGGGTAGCCGGATACCACCGTTCAGTTCATAAGGTCAATCATCATGGCAAGACCGAGGGTGCGCACCGCCCCCTTTTCAGGTGACCACCGGCCCCACACGGTAGTCCCCCTTCAAAAGCCGGGATAAGCAACTCTGAAAAGGTGTGCTCTTTTGAATAGACGGGTAAATACCTGAACTGCTAAGCTCAACTCGGGCTCAGCTTCAACGCATTGGGTGGCAGGTTATGCACCGTTCCCTTCCCGCCGGCATATCTGCGGGAAGGTTGCGACGATCACCTCAACAGGACGACAACGAGACAGCTTCGTAATGGCACTGGCTTGGCGGTAAGGCTTGGACGCTAGACACCCTACGATCTCGTAGCCGGAATCTTGGCAGAGGGAGAGGAATATGATTTCATCTGCGGAGGGGTTCAGAATATTGGGAAACTGGAAAACGCAAAAGACGCCATTGTGGCTGGCCATTCGTAATTTGGATGAATTGGAGGGACCCGTGGTGAGGATTGTGGACGTTTCGACGGAGCCTGCTGGGGCTGTTTTTGACCTTGGGGGCGGCGGAGAATTAGAACCTCTGGACCTCAATGAGGCGGTGTTTGACAAGGCCGACAGTGACGCAGCCCCGTTTCCCAATACGGTCACAAAACACTTTGGTTTCTTCCTCCAATTATCTTTGGCAGACGGAAGACAGTTTGTACTCGCTCAGCGGGTTCAGTGAAGCGTTTGGATTGCCGTGGAGGAAAAGGTGGGAGGAAAAGGTGTCAGGAAGCTGTGAAGAAACCCATGACAGAGCAAAAGTATTTCGCGCGGAGGCGCAGAGCCGCAGAGGCCGAAAAGAAAACAATACAGGTATCCATTCTGAATCTCTGCGTCTCAGCGTCTCCGCGCGAGTATTGTAGTTCTTTCACACCTTCCAGGCACCATTTCGCGAAGTGACCCCTCATCCGGCCCGTCCGTCAGCTGACGGACTGATGAGAGCGCCTGTCGCGGTCCACCTTCTCCCCTCGGAGAAGGGTGGAAACATCGCGGGGCGCCAACGCGCACGCCCAAAACAACATCCCTCTCCGAGGGGA
>JARLGN010000043.1 GCA_031292775.1 Acidobacteriota bacterium
GCCGGAGCGTTTGCGCCTCCACGTGCGAAGCAAGCTGGGAGACCGGCCATTTTTCGTCGTTTCCAATCGCGAACCTTACACCCATACCTATCGGGGAAAGAATGTGGAGGTCACGGTTCCGGCGAGCGGCTTGGTTACGGCAATAGAACCCATCCTGCTGACCTGCCAAGGCACCTGGCTCGCGCACGGCTCCGGGGACGCCGATCGCGAAACTGTTGATGAGCGCGACTGCCTGCGCGTGCCTCCCGACGAACCCCAATACACGCTGAAGCGCGTCTGGCTGACCAAAGAGGAGGAAGAAGGCTACTACTTTGGTTTTTCCAATGAGGGCCTTTGGCCTCTGTGCCATATTGCCCATACCCGGCCTCTGTTTCGCGCCAAAGACTGGGAGCAATACCAGGCCGTGAATCGAAAGTTCGCGGAGGCATTACTCCAGGAAATGCAGGGGGTGGAGGAGCCTGCGGTGCTGGTACAGGATTACCACTTTGCCTTACTACCACGCCTGCTGAAGGAGAAAGTTCCCGGCGCGCGGGTGGCCATCTTCTGGCATATTCCCTGGCCGAACCCGGAGGCCTTCGCCATTTGCCCCTGGCAGCGCGAATTGCTGGAAGGTTTGCTGGGAGCTGACCTCGTGGGTTTCCACGTCCAATCCCATTGCAACAACTTCCTCGAAACCGTCGACCGTGTGGTCGAGTCCCGGGTGAATTGGGAGCGCTTCACGGTTGAACGCGGGGGCCACATTACCCAGGTGAGGCCATTCCCTATCAGCGTAGCCTGCCCGGAAGCTCCCGAGCCCGATCGCATACCACACGCATCGCCCTACCTGGACCGTGCGGCGTTATTGCGGGAGCACGGGGTGGAGGCGACGTACATGGGCATTGGCGTCGAGCGCGTGGATTACACCAAGGGAATTCTGGAACGGTTTCAGGGATCGGAGCGCTTTTTCGAAAAATACCCCGCGTACCGTGGGCAATTCACCTTTGTCCAGATCGGAGCTCCCAGCCGGACTCATATCAAGCGCTACCACGAGCTTCTGGCGGAGGTTGAGGCGGAAGCAGACCGGATCAATTGGCGATTCCAGACCAACCAATGGAAGCCCATCCTCTATTTGAACCGGCATCATAGTCATCAGGAAATCCAGCGGTATTACAAGGCAGCCGACCTGTGCATGGTCACCTCGCTTCACGATGGCATGAATCTCGTTGCCAAGGAGTACGTGGCTGCATGCGAAGACGATCAGGGTATCCTGATTCTCAGCCAGTTTACCGGCGCCAGCCGGGAATTGCGCGACGCGCTGATCGTTAATCCCTACGACATCGAGCAGTTGGCCGAAGCCGTACGTTTCGCCCTGGTTATGGATCCTTCCCAAAGAAGCGTGCGGATGCATCGTATGCGGCAAATTGTGAAGAATTTCAACATCTATCGCTGGGCTGCCGAGCTGGTTACAGACCTCTCGGAAATCCGGCTCGAAGCACGCGTGGAGGTGTCATAACGGCCCCTCGGAAAAAACTCGCGACAGGCCTTTTCGATTCCTGGCCGCAAGTGGTAAGGCGGCTGCAGGCGACAAACCGTTGGTTGTTGCTTTTGGATTTTGACGGCACCTTGGTACCCGTGAACGACGATCCTGACGAGGTGAGCCTCGATCCGCTCGCGCGCCGGGTGCTTCGCCGGCTGGCGCGACACAGGGGATCGGATGTCTACATCATGAGTGGGCGGCGGCTTGCAGATTTGCGGCGGCGGGTGAAAATTCCCGGTGTTCGCCTGCTGGGCCTTCACGGCTGGGAAAGGCCTGGCGCCACACTTCCGCCCGATCAAAAGCGCCTCTTGCGCCAGGCAAAGCATTGGCTGGCCCGCTGGCTCCCCGCGCTGCCCGGAATCGAGGTCGAAGACAAGGGTTATGCGCTGGCAGTCCATTACCGTGGTGCCCCTTTGCCCGTGGCGCGGGTTGCCGGGCTGGTCATGCTCATCGCCCGCGATCTTTTCCGGCCTGGCCTTCATTTGTTAAAAGGGAAACAAATCTGGGAGTTGCTTCCACGTGCCATTGTTGGCAAGGGCCTTGCCACCCAAGGACTTCTCCAGGGGCTTCCTGCGGACACTCTGCCGATTTTCGTGGGCGACGACACTTCGGATGAATCCGCCTTCGCGATCCTTCAGCACGGTTTGGCGGTTCACGTGGGTACAAATGCCAAAACCAAGGCCACTTTCTGCCTTCGCGACCCGGGAGAAGTCCGGGAGTTTCTGGAACGATTGGAGGCGGTGATATCATGCAAGGAATCGAGTGCCCATTCCAATTCTTGACGGCATCTTATCTGGTCCGGACGCAGGATTTGAAAGCCACCACGCTGGCAGAATTTGCCACGGGGCTGGAAAAGTGTAGCGACGCCTCCATTTTCTTTCACACCTTCCAGAGCCTGAGCCGCCACCACTTTCTCACCGAGGGTTTCTCCAACGACTTTGCCCAATGGGTCCTGGCCGCTTCCAATCGCCCGGAACTTGCCGAGCAACTTGCCAGCTTCGACATTCGCGAGTACACCTCGCTGGCCGAGTTGCGCGCTGATTTGCGCCGTGTGGTCAACGATTTCTGCGAATTCCATCCGCAAATTGCCACCCAGCAAACATTTGAAGCCTTTGCGTTCTGCGAGGCCGTGGAGGTGGCAATTCCGCTGGCGATTGCTGCCGGTTCGCTGAGGGAATTCAATGAGGGCCTCCAGAAACTGAGTCACGCTTCCCTCTATTTCCACTTCATTGCTTCGCGATTGCGTTTGCACCTAAGCACCAACGATTTCTCCCACTGGTTTGAAAATAGTTTGGGCCTTACCAGCCTCGCCCGCCGTGCGGACCATATTGACATCTACACCAACACCCTCGAAGGGGTTCGGACGATTCTCACACAGTTGATCGAAAAGGAGTTGTGCGCGTGACGATGACGACTACGACACCGACCACATCGGGGCCTATTCCCCTGGACGATTACGCACCCATTATTGGTAAGCCCGAGGTGGATGAGCTAAGGGCGTTGGCTGCTTCGCTGCGCGGGCACTCCGTCCAAATGGTGAACTCCACGGCCGTCGGCGGTGGCGTGGCTGAGATCCTGACCCGCCTGGTTCCGATCCTCCAGGAACTGGATCTTGCAGTTCGATGGGACGTGATGACCGGGGGAAATGAGTTCTTTGGCATTACCAAGGCATTCCACAACGCTCTCCATGGCGGACCTTACCAACTGCCGCCGGAGAGTTTTGAGACCTTTCTAGCCAATAACCAGCAGAACCTCTCGCGCTTGTCGATGGATGGTGAATTCACCGTAATTCATGATCCCCAGCCTGTGGCTTTGATTAAAGGGCGAAGCAATCATTCCGGCCATTGGATTTGGCGCTGCCACATCGACCTTTCCCATCCCAACCCTACTGTTTGGGAGTTCCTTGAACCTTGGGTTAAGAAGTACGATGCGGCGATATTTTCGTCGCCGGAATTTGTCCAGAAACTTCCGATTCCCCAATATCTTTTCTTCCCCTGCATCGATCCGCTTTCGGAAAAAAATCAGGAACTTCCTCCTGAGACGGTGCGCGGAATCTTGGACCGTTATGGAATCGACGCGAAGCGGCCAATCCTCACCCAGATTTCACGCTTTGACCGCCTCAAGGACCCGGTGGGAGTCGTCGGCGCCTATCGTATCGTCAAGCGTTATTTCGACTGCCAACTGGTTCTGGCCGGCGGCAGCGCCGCTGACGATCCTGAGGGAGAAGCGGTGTTGACAGAAGTCCGGGAAGCCGCCGCAGATGACCCTGATGTGCATATTCTCAACTTGCCGCCCTGGAGTCCGACGGAAATCAACGCACTCCAGCAAGCCTCGACAATCATCATCCAAAAGAGCTTGCGCGAAGGTTTTGGGCTGACCGTGGCGGAAGCTTTGTGGAAAAAGAAACCCGTTGTGGCTTCCGCGGTGGGAGGCATTCCCTTGCAGGTGATCCATAAACACACTGGTTTGCTTGCCCATTCCGTGCAGGGAGCGGCATACCAAATCCGTTTTCTGCTTTCCAATCCCGCCCTCGCCGCAAAACTTGCCGAGCAAGGCCACGAGCACGTTCGCGAGCATTTCCTGATTACCACCAACGCCAAGCGCTATCTCACTCTATTCCGGTACCTTCAGGCGGGTGGGTAAGAAGTGTGTAGTGCGAACCGATTCTCAAGCTGGTTGATTTCAACCCAGAAAAGGCGTAGATTCAGCTTAGGGATCGGTCGCGCTGCCCCTCAAGGAAGGGTGTCATGAGAATTTGTGTCAAAGAATTTGTCCTGGGATTGGTACTCGTCTGCCTGGCCGCGGCAAGTGGTTACGCACAAGAGAAGACAGATGCAGGCAACACTTCATTGGGTGATATTGCCCGCAAGCTCAAGGCGCAGAAAGGCAAAGAGCCCAAGCCCGCCATGGTTATCACCAATGACAACATTTCGGTTCCCAAGGAGGGCGTGTCTGAAGTCGGTTCCACTCCCCCCCCAAAGGCGCCTCCGGATGCGGCAACAGAGAAACCCGAAAAAGGCCATGACGAGGCATATTTCCGCTCACACCTCAGCAAGCTGCAAGACCAACTCGATACCGACAAGCGCGAACTCAACGTTCTGCAGCAAAGACTCGGGCAAAATCAAACCCAATATTACCCTGACCCCAACAAGACCTTGCAGCAGGAGTACTCGCGCAGCGATATCGATAAACTCACAGCGCAAATCGATTCCAAGAAACAGAGGATTGCCGATGACGAGAAGGCCATTGACGATCTGCGCGACCAGCTCCGCCATGAGGGCGGGGATCCCGGTTGGCTCCGTTAAGCGAGGGGAAAATGCGTAGGACGACGCTGCTCGTGACCACATTTCTGCTGGGTGCCGCTTTGCCGCTTGCTGCCCGACCCCAGCAACAGGAATCGCTTGGAGACGCGGCACGGCAGCTCCAGGCACAGCACCAACGCGATTCCAGGAAGGCCACCAGGGTTTTTACCAACGACAACCTGCCGGCGGCTAAACCTGGAGAGGCCTTAAACGTACCACCCACCCCCGCCGCCAAGCCATCCGCCGCTGACAAGACAGCTTCCATGCCTGCAACTCCGCCTGCGGAAACCGCCACCACGAAGCCCGAATCACCGGAAGGCAAGGATCTGACGCGTGACGACTGGCAAGCGAAGTTCAGAGCAGCGCGGCAGGACTTGGCCAAAGCCAAAGAGCAGGCACAACTCACGGAAGATGAATTGAACCTCTTGCAGATCCAGCAGGCCAGAGAAATGGATCCCACTGCCAAAGCCGATCTAGCCACCAAGGTTCAGGCCAAGCAATCCGAGGCTGACTTGAATCGTAAGACCATGGAAGATGCGCAGAAGGCTCTGGACGATTTGCAAGCGAAGTTTAAGGAAAGCGGCGCTCCGGATGATTGGAGCCAGACGGAGTAGCGGCAGAAGAAGTTTTCATTTTCTCCCCGACATGCAAGGCGGCGACGCCTCCGGTAAAATTCCGGTAACTCACCTTGTGGAAACCCGCGCCGCGCAGCATTTCCGCCAAAACATCCTGGTCCGGAAACTTCTCGACCGAGTCGGGCAGATAGCTGTAAGGCCCCTCGACTCCGGAGATCCACGCGCCAATTCGCGGCAGCACGCGGCGAAAATAGAATCGAAACAGCGGGCCGAAAATCGGCCACCGCACGCGCGAGAACTCCAGAATGGCGAGCCGCCCGCCGCTTTTCAGGACCCGCCGCATTTCCTCGATTCCCCGGCCGTAATTAGCCAAATTGCGAAATCCGAAAGCGGAGGTAACCGCGTCCAGCGAAGCATCGCCAAACGGCAGGCGCAGCGTGTCAGCCTCCAGGAAGTGAATCCGCCGGCCATGCTTTCCTGCTTTGCTCCGCGCAATGGCCAGCATGGGATGGCAAAAGTCCGCTCCCAGAACCACCCCTTGTGACTGGCGGCCGAGGGAGAAACTCAGATCACCCGTTCCACAGCAAACATCGGCAACGCGCGAGCCGGGGCGCTCCAGGATATCCTTCAGGGCGTGAGCCGCGGCACGCCGCCACGCAATGTCGCGGCCCAGCGACAGGAAGTGGTTTAGGAAATCGTAGCGCGGCGCGACCTCACCAAACATCGTGCGCACGGCGGCCCCGGTGGAGGCCTCATCGCGGCCCGAACCCAGGGGAGCTCCCTGCCCGGCCTGCCCAGCCGCGCGCGTGGTGCTAATCATTCCATACTCCGCGTTGAACGTCGCGGAACGCCGATGCCACCGCCGCGTCCGTTACGTCGGGCGTCACGCGGACTTTGCCAATACCTTCCGGCAAAACCCAATGGATTTTCCCTCCCACGGCTTTCTTATCGCGAATCAGCAGCCCCAAGACTTTTTCCTCTTTGAGACCGCGAAGTGCCGGCAAAGGTCCCACCGCCCGCACCAGACGGACGATGCGGCTGCCAACCCTGGAATCGAGCACCCCGGAGAGCTCTGCCAGCCGCGTTACCATCAACATGCCCCACGCCACCGCTTCACCGTGCAGAAACCGCCGATAGCCGGTGGCCTCTTCCAGCGCGTGGCCGTAGGTGTGGCCCAGGTTCAGAACGCGGCGCAGCCCCGCTTCGCGCTCGTCGCGGCTTACCACATCCACCTTTACTTGCGCCGCGCGCGCCACCAGCGTTTCCAGGACCGGCGTTTGTCCGGGCGTCAACCCCGCCACCTTTCCTTCCAGCCAGCCAAACAGCGCCGGACCGGCAAGAATCGCGTGCTTCACGGCTTCATAGATACCTGATTGAAATGCCCGCGGCGGAAGCGAAGCCAGCACCGCAGGCTCTGACAGCACCATGCGCGGCGGGGAGAATGTTCCTATCAGATTCTTCATGGCGTGAATATTGACGGCTGTTTTCCCCCCGATCGAACTGTCCACCTGCGCCAGAACCGTGGTGGGCGCCTGAACATAATCAATCCCGCGCATGTAGGTGGAAGCAACAAAACCACCCAGGTCGCCCACCACGCCACCGCCCAGGGCCACCAACAATGATCGCCGGTCGGCTCCACGGTTCAGGAGCTCGGCAGCAACGCGGCCCGCCATGGTAAGGCTCTTGGAAGTCTCACCGGAAGGCACCAGGATGGGACGGACGCCAGACCAGCCCGTGTCCTCAGCAAACTTCGTGCCCCACTGTGCCCATAGACCGGGTTCAGTAAGCACGAAGGTGGATGTGTACCCCTTCAATTTCCGCAATGCGCCCCATGCCCCGCAGCCTACCTTCACGTCATAATTCCCCGCGCTCGATTTCACTTGCAGTCGCCGCATACGCCTCCCTGAATGTGCCGGGCCGAAACCCGCTCTTACAAATACCACGCGGCCCGCAGACCGGCAACAGCAGAAAAATATGATGTGCTCGCACCAAGATAGTCCGAGAAATTTGCGCGAGCGATTGGTAATTGTTGCGGAGCTGGCTGCCCATGGCTATGATGGAACCATCTATGGTAACGCGCAAGGACAGCGGAGTGGATTTTATCGTGCTCGGTGGGGGCATCGCCGGGATGCGGGCCGCGATAGAGCTCGCGAAGGGCGGGCGGGTTCTTGTGCTCACCAAGGATGACCTGTATGAATCCAGCACCGAGTATGCCCAGGGAGGCATTGCCGCAGCGCTCAGCGAGGACGATGAAGTAACCCTTCACCTCCACGACACATTGATTGCCGGCGATGGGCTTTGCCGTGAAGAAGCCGTGCGTGTACTGGTGGAAGAAGGGCCGCAGCAAATCCATCAGCTCATCGACTGGGGCATGCACTTTGACCAAAACGGCACCAAGCTGGCCTTCACCCGTGAGGGCGCCCACAGCCGCTCGCGAATTCTGCACGCCCACGGAGACTCCACGGGAAGCGAAATTCTGCGGGCGCTGATGGCCAAGGCCCGCACGATCTCTTCCATCCAATTGCAACCCCATACCTTTGCCACTGACCTGATGGTGGAAAACGGCAGGGTGTGCGGCGTCCATTACCTTGATGACAAGACCTCGTCATCCCGGTACATTCCGGCAGGCGCCGTGCTGCTGGCTACGGGTGGGTTGGGCCACGTCTACAAGGAAACCACAAATCCCTCCGTGGCCTGTGGAGACGGCATGGCCATGGGTTATCGCGCCGGCGCGCTGCTGAGCGATATGGAATTTGTGCAGTTTCATCCCACGGCCTTGTTCGTAAAGGGCGCTCCCCGATTTCTGCTTTCGGAGGCTCTCCGTGGCGAAGGAGCGCAACTGCGCAATCTGCTGCTGGAGCGCTTTATGCCCCGCTACCATGAGGCCGCCGAACTGGCTCCCCGGGACGTTGTGGCTCGAGCCATCATTATGGAAATCCAGAGGACGCGCGCCGAGTTTGTCTATCTGGACCTGACCGCCATGGACCCCGAGCATGTGAAGAAGCGCTTCCCGCGAATCTTTGCCACGTGCATGAAGTACAACATCGATATTACCGCCGACCTGGTTCCCATTCGCCCGGCGGCCCACTACTCCATGGGCGGAGTAGCCACGGACCTGCAGGGGGCGACATCGCTGCCGGGACTTTTCGCCGCCGGTGAAGTTGCCTCCACCGGAGTCCATGGAGCCAACCGCCTGGCAAGCAATTCCCTGCTGGAAGGGCTGGTTTTCGGAGCGCGGTCTGCCACGGCCATGCTCAAAAAACACGTTCCATTACCCTTTCCTTCACCCAAACCCAATCCCCGGGCGGAATGCACGGCAACGGCAACGCCTCAGCCTACCGATCCCCAAAAAGCGGTTGACGAGGCACGCTCCATTCTCTGGCAGAAGGTCGCCATCATTCGCGATGGCAAGAACCTTTCCGAAGCGGTTAAGCGTCTTGGTGAATTTGCCTTGCCCGACACTTCCACCCCTTCACGTCAAACCCTCGAAGCCCGCAACATCCTGACGGTTGCTCCCCTGATTGCCCGCTGCGCCCTGGCCCGCGAAGAGAGCCGCGGCGCGCACTACCGCTCCGACTTTCCCCTGAAAAAGGAAAGCAAACATCCCCAGCATTCGTACATATCGAAGAACAGTTTGCCCTTTTTTGAATGATAAAGCGTCCCAGCTAATTCTCTCCACGGGCGACGAAGGGTCATTGCCGTTGTAGGGGCAGAAGGCCATGTGCCCCTACTTCGAGAATTGGAGATGCCCGTCCATTCATTGCCAGAAACTATATGGGACGGCAATCCGGTGGCTATTCCGGTGGGAGAAGCCCCGCCGCTGGCGGGGAGGTGACAAGAGTTCGACGGTTACGGAAGTCATCGTGTTA
>JARLGN010000346.1 GCA_031292775.1 Acidobacteriota bacterium
GGCCTGGTGGCAATACTTTTCCCTGGCGCCATCCTGCGTGAGGGGGCGGTGCACTTTGAAATTTCTGTCTCCCGTGAACTCTTCATGGGATTGATCGCCCTGCTGGTTCTTTTCAACACCTACATGATTTCGAGCCGCCTGAAATTGCGGCGCACGCGCGGACAAGTGATCTCCACGGCGATACACAGTGAGCTCCTGCGCCTGCAATCCTTCAGTGACCCCCTCACCGAGGCCTACAACCGGCGCTCGCTCGACGATATGATGAAGAAATACACCCGGCGCGCCGAGCGTCTGCAGAAACCCCTCAGCTTCCTGCTGATCGACGTCGATCGCTTTCGCGAAATCAATTCCCGTTATGGCCACACCACGGGCGATTTTGTATTGCTGGAAGTGGCGACAATCCTCAAGTCCGCAGTCCGCGGCTCCGACGCCGTGATCCGTTATGGGGGTGACGAATTCTTGATCATCCTCGCCGACGCTCCCTTGGAGGATGTTGACGTGGTCATGGGACGCATTGAAAGATATGTGCAGGATTGGAACCAAAGCGGGCACTTGAGGGATTTCGAACTGGCCCTCAGTGTGGGTGCTTCCGTGTGGGCCAAGGGCAAGACCGCTGACGAAATTATGAACGAAGCCGACCGGGAAATGTACGCCGCAAAAGCCCGTGGCAAAAGCGGTCACTCCACCTCTGCAGGATGACGGCTTACACCCTTTTTCCAGCCTTCAATTGACCGTTTCGTGGGTTGGCGGCCGGTTCGCGGCCTCCCCCCACGACGCACGAAATTTGGTGAACCCGCGCACCATCGTGAACGGGCGCAGACTACATCTTCTCCGCAAGGAGTGCCGCGACGCCTTCCAAGAGGTCACGGTCAACGGGCGTAAACGCCGCCGGCTGATCGCTGTCGATGTCAATTTCGCCCAAGATGCGGTCCTGTTGTTTGATGGGCACCACGATCTCCGAGCGTGTTTCCAGGCTACAAGCAAGGTAACGAGGGTCGGATTTCACATCGTCCACGATCAGGGTCCGGCCGGTGGAGGCCGCCGCACCACAGATGCCCTGGTGCAGGGGAATGCGCGTGTGCTCGGTAGGCTTTCCAATATAGGGCCCCAATACAAGCTCCTCACCCTCAAGCAGATAGACGCCAACCCAGTGGTAGTGCGGACGCTCCCGGTGCAGCAGGCCGACTACTTCTGTCAGCAGCACAGCCGCCTCCGGCGAATTTGCCATGAGTTTGCGGACTGAGTTCAAGATTCCCAGATTATCCATGAAAAATCTCCGGCGTGCGGATGACCTCTCTCATAAATCGCATCATACGATAGGGGAATCGAATTGGGTAGAGGGGGGGACCCTCCCATGGAGGGAGGGTGGGAAGTTACCCCAACCCCATCCGGCCAGAGAATTTTATGAGTTTTCCACAACTCTTTCGCGGTCAGAGTGTTGTATATAATGTGGCAACTATGGCCATAGAGAACGACCTTGATCTGATGCTGCGGGTCCGCGATGGTGATACGGTATCCTTTGAGATACTGCTGCGCCGTTATCGCCTTCCCATGGTCAGCTACTTTCGCCGCATGGTGCGTGATCAAGGATTGGCAGAAGACCTGGCACAAGAGGTATTCCTGCGGGTATACAAATCGCGGGAGCGCTACCAGCCTGGGGCAAAGTTCACGACATGGCTTTACCGGATTGCCACAAACCTGGCGCTTAATGCAATTCGCGATCGAAAGGATGAGGTTTCTGGTACCCCGGGGGACGATTCTGACGGCGGGACCGAATTTGAAAGGTTCATTGATCCCCAGCCGACGGTGGAGCAGCGACTCGTGCAAGGTGATCGCGAACGCCTGATTCGCCAGGCCGTGGAAGCGCTGCCGGAGAATCAGCGAGCCGCAGTTCTTTTGCACAAGTACCAGGAAGTGGATTATCGCCAGATCGCCAGGATTTTGAGGGTGTCGGAAAGCGCCGTGAAATCGTTGCTTTTTCGAGCTTACGAAACGCTGCGCATACGCCTGGAGCCGATGCTCCGGGAGGGTCGGATATGAAATGCCTTGAAACTGAAAAACTGATTGGTTACGCTTATCGCCTGTTGGACGAACCGGCGGCATCCCTGGTGCGCGCACACTTGGGAGATTGTCCCCGCTGCCGCGAAATTGTTGAACAACACGGGCGGTTGGATGCGGTACTGAGCGAGTGGAAAACGGAAGAGCCCTCGCCGGAGTTTGATGCCCGCGTGCGGCTGGCGGTAGAGGCGCAGAAGTCCCGGAGCAACGCCTGGGCTTTCCGGCATTGGCAATGGACACGGGGCTTGGCCCTGGCTTCCCTCGCCGTGTTGATCATTGCCGGAGTGGTTTGGTTTGCCCGCGGCCATCTTGGAGTTTCCGACTCATCCCGGGTTGCGGAACAAAAGCCACGACAAGCAATGGGCGCGCAAGCTCCTGCACAAGTGGCGAATCTTCATTCGCTGGCAGTCCCCGGTGATGGGAGTTTGCGTCCGGTGCAGGCCGTTCACGGGAATAAATCGGCCGTAGGCTTTACAAACGAAGATAAGGTAACACAGGCCCTGGAAGACTATGATCTGGCCGCAAATTTCGATCTACTCTCGGAGCTTCCCAAGGGAGAGCCACGGGTCGCCAACTGAATCTCCGGCGCGCACCCTATGCGCCCGAAGTGGAGATCTCCGCCCTTGCCCTGGTTTCTTTCGGACATTATTGCTGTGTCTCCTCCTTTCTCCAGCCGTGATTCTTGCCCAGGGGGGGCGCAACCAAGGTCCACCTCCCCAGGGGATGGGACGGCCTCCCCGTGTTGGTGGTGAGCCCTTGCAGCAGCGCCCGATGCAGGGCGGATTCTTCCGTCGGTTGCGGGAGCTGCCACCCATGGAGCAGCGGCGCATCATGGCGAACAATCCGGCCTTCCAGCAATTGTCACCAGAACGCCAGGAGTTGATTCGGGAGCGCTTGCGGGAATGGAACGCCAAGTCTCCTCAGGAGAAAGAAGCCATCCGGCAGCGCGAGGAGATTTTCCAGGGGCTCACTCCCGAGCAAAAGCAGGACGCGCGGAACATTTTCCCCCAATGGCGCGGATTGACGCCTCCGCGTCGACAGGCGGTGATGGTGGCCTTCCGTCATCTTCGCGACCTTCCGCCTGACCAACGCCGGGCCTTCCTTGATAGCCAGCGCGTGCGGGAACAGTTTTCTCCCCATGAGCGCGATATCCTCGAGGGCATTAACCGGCTCCTGTCGAATTCCCGCCCAGGTCCACCCAACGATCCGGAACAATGAAGCGTAGCGCCGTGCCTCCATCCGGCCTATCGATGTAGCGCTGACCTTCAGGTCAGCACTCGCGGGCTGAACGTTGGCCCCACGAAAGATGCTCCCTCCCGACTCTTTCGGGACAGGTTCCTGACAGCGTCACATCTGCTTGTGTGCGGTAAGGATCAGGTCGTTTGAACTTTCCATCTCAAATGGAGTGTGGTTGAAGTCGCCCCAGAACGCGAAGTTGCCCAATCCGGCGTGGGTTGCAGTGTCAGTGAGGAGTTTTTGGAAGAGAGGCATTTGCCGGGATGCCCGGGCGTGGGGCTGCCATTTTCCATCGGGTTTTTCGCGGGTTAGAAACATGGCGTGGAAGTTGATGTAATCCGAATGGTACTCGGCGACCTTTACGAGCAGGATCTCTTCACTGGAGGTTTCGCCGGTCAAGAGGGGGAACTGGCTGATCCGTTGACGCCAGCGCCGGTCGTAGTTCAGGTTTTGCGCAAGGAGCACGCCACCGGGGCGGAGAGCACCGGCCACCCCCTGCAACGCGGCGAGCAGTTGGCCCTCAGCGCAGAGACCGGGAAGGGCATTGCCCAAACAGAAGGCTATGCCGAATTCCTCATGGAGGTCGGCGGCGCCCTCCATGGGGAGCATCCTGACCTCGGCTTTTCCATGGGCGGCAGCGATGGATTCTGTGGCCGTCTCAATTCTCCGGCGTGTAAACTCCACCATCCCCGCATCGGCGTCAAAACCCAATACATCGAAGCCTTGTTGAGCCAGCGCTACCAAGTGCCCGCCGGTGCCGCAGGCGGGAACCAGAACCCTTCCACCTGCTTCGCGCGCCAGTTCCACCAGCAGCGGCATTTCCCGCGCCAGGCGCTTTTCCCAGTTGATCACCGCATCGTAATACGGCGCGAAATAGTCAGACATGGTGCGATGCTCCACTCATATTGGGGGGAAATAGTCGATTCTCAATTCGTATTGGGATGACCCCCTCACCCCATAGGCGTTAAAATAACGATTGGCAACAATCCAAGCCCGCAAAGCGGGCGTTGTCATCTAGCCCACTGTGAAGCCGTGGGATAACTGACGGCAGTGAAGATTGGTCAGCCCCGGTAGGGGCGGCGTCGGTTCATGCTGACATCGCCCCTGCGGGGCTTAGAATATTTTCGTTCCGGCCTACATTCCCACGGCTGGCTCGCCATGGGCCAAATGACCACGCCACTCTGTGGCTGAATACGTTCCCTGGTCGAAGGGGAGATCGCCGATTTCTATTTCAAATCTCCAGGAACCGGAATCGTCACCTGTCCGGTGGCTGCCCATTCCGTGCCGCGTACCAGGGTCAGCCGGAAACCGGCACTGTCCATGGCCTTGACATCGTGGCCA
>JARLGN010000347.1 GCA_031292775.1 Acidobacteriota bacterium
ACCAGCCAGGTGGTGCAGCAGGGTCTCGCCGCGCTCGCCGTGGATGGCAAGCGCGTGCTGGTTATCATTCCCGACGGCACGCGCACCATGCCGATGCCGATGATGTATGACCTGTTCGAGGCCCACCTTGCTCCACGCGTGGCCGCGCTGGATTATCTGGTAGCGCTTGGCACGCACCCGATCATGAACGACGAGCATCTCAGCAAACTGGTGGGGCGGGCGGTTACAAATGGGCAATGCGGCAAGAGCCACATCTTCAATCATCACTGGGAAGATCCCAACAACTTTGTGACCCTGGGCGTAATCCCTGCCGCTGAAATTGGCGAGCTTACCGGCGGGATGCTGGCGAAGGAAGTTCCCGTCCGCCTCAATAAGTTGATCCATGACTACGACCACATCATCATTTGCGGGCCGGTTTTCCCGCATGAAGTGGCCGGCTTCTCCGGCGGCACCAAGTACTTCTTCCCCGGGATCGCCGGGGGAGAAATCATCAACCTCACTCACTGGTTCGGCGCTTTGATAACCAACTTCAAGGTCATCGGCTCCGGCTATACGCCCATCCGCGCCATCATTGACCGTGCGGCGGGCATGATTGACACTCCCTCATCCTGCTTTGCGCTCGTGGTGACGCATGAAGGTCTGGCAGGGATATACTTTGGCTCGCCGCAAGAGGCCTGGAATTCCGCTTCGGCGCTTTCCGCCAAAAAGCACATCATCTACGTGAAGAAGCCTTATAAGCGGGTTCTCTCCATAATGCCCAGCCTCTACGATGATATTTGGACGGCGGGCAAAGGCATGTACAAGATGGAACCGGCCGTGGCCGATGGCGGTGAGGTTGTGATTTTTGCCCCGCAAATTGACGAAGTCAGTTACACGCACGGCGCGCTGATCGAAGAAATCGGCTACCACTGCCGCGACTATTTCCTGAAGCAGTGGGACAAATTCAAAGACTACCCCGGCGGAATCCTGGCCCACTCGTCCCACGTCAAAGGACTGGGCGAGTACGATGCGGCCACCAAAACCGAAACCCCGCGCATCCAGGTGACCCTGGCCACGGCCATCCCGGAAGAACGCTGCCGGCACATCAATCTGGGTTACCGCGATCCCTCCAGCATCAAACGCAAGGAGTGGGAAGGCCGCGAGGATGAAGGCATCCTGGTGGTGCCGCGGGCCGGCGAAATGCTCTACCGCGTCAAAGACGAGTCCGAGGTCCAGAGTCCGAAGTCCTAAGCAAATTGAAGGATGCTATCGGCCTAAATCAAATGAGGCCGCAGCCCTCGCCCCCTTGGGGGAGAGGGTGGCCCGCGACCGGCGCCTTCATCAGCCGGCGCGGGCCGGGTGAGGGGGTCAAACCCTCCACTCCCCCCCAAGGGGAGAGCTGCGAACCCAAACCTCGACGCTTACCCTTGCTCGTCCGCCGAAGGACCATAGAGGGCCGGCACGGGAACATCGTTGAGCCGCAAGTAGACTCCCAGTTGGGCACGATGGTGAATGAGGTGATTCATCACCATGCCGCGAAGTACCGCAATCCTCGGCATGGCGAAGATCGTCTTTCCTCCCGCGAGCAAGGTCCAGGTCTCCATCAGCGCAGCATCGCTCGCCGATTTCAGGGCTGCACGCGCCTTGGCGACATCGCGGTCAAATACCTCCAAAAGGTCTTTGTGTGAGTTCATGACGGGGGGCTTAAACGGCTCGCCTCCGATGGGTGCGTAGTCAAATGAAGTCTTTTCCAGGGTCTCCTTCATCCAACTTGGCATTAACGCCAGGTGAGTCGTCAACTGCCGGACCGTCATCGATTTGGTGTGAGGTTTCCAATCAAACTTATCGTCGGGTACCCGCTCAAGGCTTTTGCGCGTGCCAGCCATCTCCTTGTCGAACTCCACCAGCAAGGCTTCATTCATCGCCATGGTTTCCTCCGTAAATTTAGATTTGTAACCCGCCCCATGCTTGCAATTGTCTGGGTCAACAGGAAGAGATAATAGGAGAACAAAAAGCGAAAGTCAAGTTATTTGGCAAATTACCCGCGCAGATGTTCCACCAGCCAGACGATGTACGCAGAATTTCTCCGGCGCACTTCCGCCAGCAGGTCATCCGGCAATTCGTCAAGTTTCTCTTTAAAGAACCTGTGATCGCCATCGGGAGCCTGCGTGTCGCGGCTGCCAACCACATTGCCCAGCCAGAACACTTGGAATAGGTTTCCATCCACGCGTCCACGCGCCGCATTCCCAAGGTAGAACTCGCGGCCCATTTTCACGTAATAGTCGGCCAGCTCGCTTTCCACTCCGAACGCCCCCTTTTCGGCAAAATGCCGGGCCCGGTTGACCATACGTTCGAAGAGCAGGCGCCAGGGCGAACCGGCCGGCTGCTCCGAGAGCACATCGAAGAGTTGAAGCTGGAGTTCACCAGAGATCTTGTAATTCACGCGTCCGCGCGTCGAGCGGCCAATCGCCTCCAAGACTTCCGCCTGCTTGCCGCTGCCGGAGTGAATGCTCAACGTGCCATCAAAGTATCGCGCCACCGCAGCAAGCGCGGCCACGCGGGAGGCGAGTTCGGCCAGCGGCTGCGACGCAAAATTCTTCACCACGTTGGGCACAAGTTCAGGCCACATTTTGTGATGGGAATACTCTTCCAAACCCTTCCCATGCTCCACCGTGGTTTCCATCTTTACCGGGTACGCCTGGCGTTTCTTGAAGCCAAGATTGGGAGGCACCAACTGGGCCGGACGTCCGTGTGCCTTCAGCCAGTGCATGTAGAAGAGAAGTTCTTTTGTCGTGGTCAGCGTCTCGGCCTCGTCCAACGAGGGCTCAAAATCAAAGTCCGTGCCCGTACCCAAAGCGGCCTTGGCGGCGCGAATGGAATCGAAAAGCTCCTCGTTAAGCTTGATGCTGCGGCCGAACTTCACGGCAAGGCGCAGGATTTCTTCCTGTGAGAAATCGTACGTGGTGGAATCGATATGGAATTGCTGCGAGAACTCCGCCATCACCCAGCGCGCTTCCTCCGCTGAAAAAATCTGGTGGAACCGTTCTTCCACCGCGGAGGCGCTCCATGCTTGGGGATGTCGCAGATCGCTTTCCAGCTCAAACAGGCGGGATGTATCGGTGGTGAACTTGGTGTACCCCGCGGCGTGGCGAATCGCTTCCTTCACCATTTCCACCGAACGGGCGATTTCCGCGTCCGTCGAGCCGGAAACAATAAAGTGGTCCGCTTCCGCCGTGTAGCCGGCGCGCCAACCCGCGCGAATGGCGGCCCAGAGTCCCGCATGGTACAGGTGACGGATGGAAACGCGGGTGTGCCCGGTGGCCACGGGATCATCCCCGCTGCGGGCGGCAATAGCATCGTCCGTCGTCATCTCGCGCGTGGCGGAGAGTTGTACCGTCGAGGCCCAGTTGGCTCCAAATTTCTCCAGGACCATCCCGAAGGCCGTGAATGCGGCGGGCAAACTGATTTCCGGGTGGCGATTCCCCGTGGCGATGGCGGGCAGAGCGCGCTGCGGGCGCGGCAGAAACGCCGGCTCCACATCCCGCGCGAACGTGGCGACGGCCTCGCGGTCATAAGAACTAAACGAATACGCCTTCAGCCCAACTTCCCTGCCGCCGGAAAGATGTAACACCTCATCTACGACCGGATTCGCAAATCGACCGCTTGCGGCTGCGGGACCCTGGGAGAGTTGGAGCAGCATCGGCTGGACTGAGCTTCCGCCCTTCGCATCCGCCGCCAGGTAATATGTGCCTGCCTGTGCAGGGTCCTCAACCAGCGAACCGGGGTAGGCGCGCAGGCTGGCAAAGTTGCACTTTGCCAATTCCGCCTGCAAGCGGGCTCGGGACGCGTCCGTCAGCTTTCCCCTTCCGGCAGTCAAGAGTACTTGTTCCGCCAGACCCACGACTTCGTCCTGCTTCGGCTGCACACTTTTTCCATGAGCCATTTGAATTCTCCACGGTTTGGGTTAGCTGCTAACGCGAATTTCTGACTGCGGGTTGGGAAGGACAACAAAGTGGACTCGCTAGATCCAGTCCAGGGCGCCGCGTTTCCAGAGCCAGACGTAACCGACAATCAGGATTCCGAGGAAAACCAGCATCTCAATCAGTACGCCAAATCCCAGCGCAAGGCGCAGCGCCTGGTACTGCACCGCCCACGGGTAAAGGAAAACGGTTTCCACATCGAAGACCACGAAAAGAATGGCGACCACGTAAAATCGCACCGTGTAACGGTGGCGCGAGTCGGATTCCGGCGTGATGCCGCACTCGTAAGGCATGACCTCTTCGGCAGTCGCGCGGAAGGAGGGCCTGATGAACTTGAATATCCACAGTGTCACCGGCGCAAAAAGCGCGGCGATCACACCGAAAATAACAATGGGGCCATAAGAGTTAAGCACGCGGGGAATCCCTCCCTTTCCAAGGCGGAATCATAGCACAAGTCTCCGCCCAACTGCCATTTGGAAGGCTCGCGGGGGGGGCATTATAAATGCGAAAGCTGAAATCCCTCAGATGTGGCGCGTCCCGCAACTACTTTGCCAACCTACTCCGGCAGAACCTGGTCCAGCGGACCGGCGGGACAGCCGTATTTGTGCAGGAGGTCATGCTTCTGCTGCCTGGCATCGTCCCATCGGCCGTTTTCAATGTCCGCTTTGGTGACCTCGACGGAGGCCGCGCAGAATTGCTTGTGGACCAGGTCGCAGGCCAGATTCAACGTCGGCCCCTTCGGCCCGGTGGTGATTGCACAACTGTTGCCCCAGGCGCTGCGGTACAAGTCCAACAGATCCGACCGAAGGCTTAGATCAGACGTGATCAGCCCTCCTTCGATCAAAGCTATTGCCGCGTCATCAATGCGGCCTCGGCTGACGAAGGCGTAGGAAATCTGCCGATACGCCTCGGGATTCGTGGGATGAAGTGCCAGCGCTTCGCCGGCAGCAGCGGCAGCCTCCTCCGCTTGTCCCAGCCGCCAGTACGCAGCCGCAAGCATCCAACGCGCCTCCGGATCGACTTTAGGACCAACGGCAACAGCGGGGTGCCGGCGAGCCCATTCCGCCCCTCCCTTTCGATCGTATTCCGCCCGGTTGCCCGCGTCGACGGAGATCGAACGCAGCAGAAGTTGAACCGCCTGCCGGTACTCGGGGGCGCCGGCGGAAGAATCACGCTCGTGCAAAGCGTCGCCTTTGGCCAAATGGAGGCCACCCGCCAAGCGGTAAACATCCGGAGTATTGCGCGAGTCTGGCAGCGCGTTGACAATTGCCACAGCCCGGTCGGCTTCCCGGATGGCGCCGTCCAGATCCGAAGCAGCCCCGCCGTTTGCATAGAGCACGGTGGCGAACTGCCGGTGGACCTTGAAGCAGTTGGGGCTGGTTCGAACGCTCGCTTCCGCCATGGAGCGCTCGTCCTGCCAATCGCTGTTCCGCACCCAGGTCCGGACGGCAAATGCGATGGCAATCACGCATAACAGGACCGGCGCAAAACGTTCGACATGAATTCGCTTTCCAGCCGCATAAATCGCCAGCACCAGGCAGGCGAGCAGGCCGACCGTCGGCAGGTACAGGAAGCGCTCCGCCATGATGGTGCCAATCGGCAAGAGCAGATTCGACGTGGGAATGAACGTTATCGCCGCGAACGACGCGAGGAAGAAAGGAGTGCGGTTCCACCAGTACAAAGCAACGGCGAGTATGACGGCGGCCAGCACGACGACGCACGCCAGCCAGTCCCCCGAGGCGCCGTTGGCGAGCGGAATCTGCGCATAAGAATAATCACTCGATAGCGTGGCCGGCCACAGCATGAGCCAAAGATAATGGGCAATCACCTTAACTGCCGTGAGCCGCCCGGTCCAGAAGCTCGCACCAACGATGGGGTTGTCGGTGTAAGGTATTTCCGCCGGCCGCGAAGCTGCCAGCACCATCGAGCGTTGATACAGCATCGCCGCAATCGGCAAGAGTGTGGCGACACATCCCAAGATCAGTCCTCGCCACTGTTTTCGCTCTTTCCACCATGTCAGCTCGTAAAGCGGAATCACCCCCAGAATGACGACCGCGCTCTCTTTCGAGAACACGCCCACGGCGGTGACAGCCATTAATCCGCCTAGCCATGCGAACCTACGCCACCCAGCCGATTCTGTGCCCTTGAGATACATCAGGAATCCGCTCAAGACGGTCATGGCGGCGAGGAGGTCCGACCGGCCGATCATGTTGGTGACCGATTCAGTCAGCACCGGGTGGACGGCCCACACCGCCGCAACAAAGAAAGATGGCCAGAACTCGCGGATGAGTCGGCGCGCCAGGGCATAAACCAGAAAGACATTGCCAAGGTGCAAGAGGAAGTTAATCGAGTGATATCCGGCCGGCTCATTGGCGTTGCCGAGCACTGCATAGTTGAACAGGAAGGAGAGCGTGGTGAATGGCCGGTAAAGTCCTGCCTCGCCGTTCGGCCACCAATAGGTGTGCTGAAAAATCAGGCGGAGATTCTCGACGGTAAGCTCACGAATGCGCGGGTCCTGGAGAAGAAGGCCTTTGTTGTCGAGAATGAATCCGGCAGAGAACGAATTCGAAAAGGCCAGAAACGTCAGAAGGGCGAGCGAAGTGGCCGCAAGCAGGCTGCGCCATCCATCATCTTGAATCTGGCGGGGCTCAATCCTCGGCGTTGGGACGCGCTGCTCTTTGGGTTTTACTCGACTTTTCAGGTTGGCAGAACCTCCGCGCCATCTGGCAGCCAGCGGGTAACTTCGATCAGCAAAGCCCGTGCCCGCAGTGCGTATTCTACATGCGTCGCAACAGGCGAAGCGGGCTATCCATCAGATCTGCGAATCAATCCATCCCAGAATCGGACGATGCTTAGTATAGCAAATCGGAACAACTGCAACGGGCCAGCCGCGGCTGCCTGCTAATCATTGTGGGAGGTGTGACCCTGGATGAGGTACACAGCGTGAGGCAATAAATCCGCGATACTTTCCATCGACTCGCGGGCGCCACGCGGGCTGCCGGGCAAGTTGACAATCAGCTTACCCTTGCGCACGCCAACGATCCCACGCGACAGGGCGGCGCGCCGTGTGTTTTTGATGCCCTCGGCGCGCATCATTTCCGCGAGTCCAGGGATTTCTTTCTCGATGACCGCGCGCGTCGCCTCCGGGGTCACATCGCGCGGACCCACTCCCGTGCCGCCCGAGGTGACGACGGCATCGCAATCATCCGCATCTGTTAGGGCCTGCAACCTCTGCTGAATGATATCTAATTCGTCGGGTAGGATTTCGATGGCCACCACTTGCCATCCGCGCTTCTCCAGCACGTCGCGGACGGCGGGGCCAGACAAATCGGCGCGTTCGCCTCGTGAGGACGCGTCACTTAGAACCAGGATTTTGGCACGCAACATAGTAGGTTACAGGTTACAGGGGACATGATCGGTTACAGTGTACGGGCATCTGTAACCTGTCCTCTGTAACCGAAAACCTGCTTTTGTCCCCTGTAACCTAACTGGCGTCGCGGTTGGCTTCGTCCATCATCCGCAGGCCTTCCATCATCAGGCCCTGGGTGGACATGGTGGTGGTGTGTTCGGGGGAATTTTTCTGTAAATCCACT
>JARLGN010000348.1 GCA_031292775.1 Acidobacteriota bacterium
AAACCAAACATCGAATGGTTGTTGGCCACCCAAAACCCCAGCGGCAACTGGAGCGGTCCCAGCCATGAACCCGGATGCCGGGCCACGTTCGACGTGAGCCGCACACCGGGCCTGGCGAACTATTTGATCTGGTACTACGAACAGGTGGACCAGGACCCGCAGATTGTAACCGCCGTCCGCAAATTTGACCGGTTTCTAATGGACCCACAGGAGGGCAAAACCTTCGGCCTGCTGACGCGTGGCAAACTGTCGACCACCGAATGCAACAATCAGGATTCCGTCACCAGCCTTACCGGCTATGCGCTTTCCGACATCCTTGATCCAGGAATCTCCTCGCGGTGGTAAGGCGTCTCTCCGAGATGCGATGGTTTAAGCATAGGCGCCCGGAAACGTCCCGACTAAGGCGGGTGGACAGCACGCATTGGTTTTCATTCGGTCCACAGTTGAATGAACCGTGGGTCGATTCTCAGGGCACAAAATGTCACGCCATCTCTTCCACCTACCGGCTACAACCATCTCCCCGCTTAAGCTTAGCCACGGAAATCCGATATGAAAAGTGGCGGCCCGCTTGCTCTTCCTGATAGCGAGGTGGCCGGGGGATCACCGTGGATTTCGCGATGACGCAGGGCGGGTTACTCGTGCATTCGTGTGATGACTGGCCATGCGCAGTCTGCCGTCCCAGTCAGATCTCGGAGAGTCGGGCATATTGCCTGTGTCTGAATTGCGCTAATGGCATTGTGGCAGCAGCAAGTGCGGGTGAATCGGGCGCGCGCGCCTTGCTTGACGAAATCTCCGATGCCTTGAGCCAGTTGGAGGCACAACAACCAGAGCCACGCATGCTGGCCAACTAACTTCCCCCCGGGTGGCGTCTTTACGATACTGGAAAACTTTCCCCAGGCAAGGTAACATATACCTACCAAGGGGCTGCCAAGCTTGGGAGGATCCACCCATGACGGAGATTCAAACTCGGCGAAGCTGCCGTGTCGCGATGTCTGTCCCTGTTCGCGTTTTCGGCGTCGATTATCGTGGCATCGATTTTACCGAAGATGCCCACACCCTCACGGTGAACCGACACGGGGCCAAGATCCGAATGTCGCATCAACTGATTCCGGACTCGGAAATTCGCCTGATCAGCCAATCGACGGGGCGGGATTCGGTGTTTCGCGTTGTCTCGAAATTGCAGTGTTCAGAACTTCCATTCACTTACTGGGGTATCGAGAGTCTGGACCCCGAAGACAACATTTGGGGAGTGGACATTCCCAAGCTTCTGCCGGGCAATCAACTGAACGTGCGCGTGATGATGGCATGCCCCACCTGCTCCTTCCGCGAGTTTCTGCGCACAGACGAAACGCTGCTGGCATCACTCCAGGAAAAGGGGGGAGTGGACCGGAAATGCCGAATTTGCGATGCCACGGGGCTCTGGAAACTTCTGCCGCTCAAGGCAGTTTAGAGTGTTCACTGCTCGCGAAAACCCAGAACTTCCGCCACCACACCTCGGAGTACCCGGCCTTTTCCCGGGGCATTCTGGTCGATGCGTGAAGCGTACTCAATGCGCTGGATCATCAACCGGTACTTTTGGTATTCGCATTCCTCGGGCAGAACAAGGGTGTCGCTGTTGCTGATCTCGGCAAAGTGAATCTCTCGTGAATCCCAGCGAATGTCTGCGCCCTCCGCCCGCGCCACGATTTTCCCATCCTGATAGATGGCATTTTCTTCGTAATGGCCTGCCCGCACCACCGGAACCGTCTCCGATACAGGGGATTTGGTTTCTTCATTCACAGTGTGGTATTTGCTCCTTATGTGGATTCGTTCTGCCACGCGCATCGTTGGGCGGCCTCAATGCCGGCCCCGCATAGAATCAAGCTCCGGAAAGATCGCCTGTTAACCTTTTGTGCGCTGCGCCCCAATTGCCCTTAGGCAGTACTAAGACAATTCTTTAAGAAACTCGGCCAACGGTCAAGGGGTTTAACGCCCGAACGTTCCCATCAATTCTGCCTGAGCGAGTACGTGCCCCTTCATGGCAGAATTGATGTCGTTCCGGTGGACAGGGGTGCGCATTTCCAAAATCACGTCGAGAGCGTAAAGCCGGAAGAAATACCGGTGGGGTTTCCCCGGGGGAGGACAAGGGCCGCCGTAACCATTCATGGGGAAGTCGTTGACGCCCTGCCTGCCACCGCCCGCCACCGAGTCGCCAAGCGGCACGCGCTCCGGCAATTGTCTGGCCGACGCCGGCAGGTTGTACACCACCCAGTGAACCCAGTCCCCGGCGGGCGCGTCCGGGTCGTCCACAATCAGCACAAAGCTTTGAGTGCGCATCGGAGGCTGGCTCCAGGAGATAGCTGGCGAGATGTTTTCCCCACTGCATGTAAACTGCATAGGAATGGTCTTTCCCGGTGGAAAGGCCGTGGTCTTCAGCTCCAGCTTTGCCGCGGAATCCCTGGCCACAGAAAGTCCGGCGGCGAGAAAAATGGCGGCAGCGGCCAAAATTAGATTGGTAATGCTGCTGGTGTACAATGAGTGGCGGCAACCGGGCGCTCTGCGGGCGCGATGACCGCTCGATTTCCCGGCAGACTGAATTGCGCTAAAGGACATCATCCCTGAACTCCTTTCGGGCTGAGGGTGGAGAATCCGCGAGTCTATAAGTCTCCGATGCATATACCATTTTTTCGCCGGGAAGTCTCCGTCTGCTGCTTCGTGGTCGGATTGCAGCTTGCCGCCGTCGCATTGCTGTTGGTAGGTGGCACGACGTTTTACCTGGCAAGAAGCCCCCTTCTGCGTGCATTCGGGCAACGGTGGGTCGTGGATGAATCGCCGATAAAAGCCGACGCCATTGTAGTGCTGAGCGGAGACTCGATTGATGGTACGCGCGTCAGGCGGGCAGTGGAAATCTACCAGCAAGGTTGGGCGCCGCGCATCCTGCTGAGTGGTCCGTTAATGCGGCCGAACCTCAGCGAGGGCGTCTTTATGGTTCAGGACGCTAAACGCTTCGGCGCTCCCGAAAGCGCTCTGGAGATTATTGAGTCCAAGGCGGATTCGACCTTGGAGGAAAGTGATGAAATTCTCGGCTACGCCACCAAGCACAATTGCTACCGCCTCCTCGTAGTAACCTCGGACTACCACGCCCGGCGGACCCGCACCATCTATGCTGCCGAGTCAAAGCAGCGAGGGGTTACGGTCAGAATCATCTCTGCTCCGCAATTCCTGGCAGGCCGAAAACGATGGTGGGAAGATCGTCAGGCGCGGAAAGGGATGATTTACGAATTCATTAAATTTCCTGTGACCCTATGGGAAATCCGCCACCCGAACCCTCCCGGCAGCCCCCCAGATGACGACTAGCGTCCGGAGAAAAGGAAAGATTCCAACATATCCGCTCGCGCCTTTTCGTCAGAGGCAATGACCCGCAGCAAATCCTGGACGGAAATCATACCGCGATAAGTCTCAATCTCATCGACGACCGGGAGATGGTAAATGCCGTGCTTCTCCATCAGCCGCACACACTCGTCCAGATAGGTGGCCGGTGGAACCGTGATGGGGTGTGTGGTCATCACTTCGGAGACTCGCATCCAGGCCGGACACTTGTTCTCCGCCGCCACTTTGTCGGAAATGTCGCTTTGCGAAACGACCCCCACCAACTTGCCTTCGGGCGTAAGCACTCCCACGGACCGCACCTGCTTTTCGCGGAGATAGCGGGCCGCGTCGTATACGGTTACGTCTTCGGTAACAGAAAAGACCTCGGTCCGAGCGTGGATCAAATCTTCGACCTTCATGTGAGCCCCCACAGGTGTGAACTAGCGCCATCTTAAGCCTGAAATCGTGGAATCGCAATACGATTTCGGGAAAAAAGTCAGACAGGTCTAGGAGGCAGGGGGCACGGGCAGGCTTCGCAACTGTTTCTCGGCCTGCTTGCGCCACCTGCGGAGATGGGTGCGGCGGGAATACGGATTGGTCTTCTCGGCCTCCACGCAGCGCTCAAGCATTTCCCGTGCCTTCTCCGTCTTTCCCATTTTCAGGAGAGTTAAGCCGAGAAGATAGAGCCCTTCGGGGTCATAGGAACGCTGCTCAACGTAGTGTTCAAGCGCCGGCAGCGCGTCATTGTATCGGCCGGAGGCGACATAGGCATCGCCGATTTCGCGCCAGATTTCGTTTTGGGAATGTTGCTTGTCGATTTCCAGCACGGTCTGGTAATGGGCGAGAGCCTCGTCAAAGCGCCCTTGCATGCACGCAATCCGCCCCAACTGGAAGTGCGCGTCGGCTTCGCGTGGATCGATTTCCACGGCCCGCTGGAAGCTCTTGATGGCTTCCGAATACTGGTGGCGCTGCATGTGGATGAGACCCAGTTGACAGTGGGCCTCCGAGTCACGCGGGTTGACCGTGGCTGCCTCCAGATACCGGCGAAAACTCTGCCGGGTGCTGAATCCGGAAAAAAGCTCTCCCACACTGTCACGAAAGTAGTAGTAGCCCAGGAAAAGTATGAAGGGCGAAGCGAGCCAGCCCAGCACGGATTCAAAAATCACGCAGGTCCACGCCAGGGACACAGTCGCCAGGCTTGTTCCCAGGCTTGCGCCGAAAACAGTTCGCAACGCCACCACCATGAGTCCGGCGAAATAGAGCTTGGCAAGCGCCCAAAGCGCTAGCATCAGCAGGGGACTGGATTGGCTGGCGTCGATCGCCACCCCCGCCAAGGCAAAAGGCAGGTGCGCCGCCGCCCACGACATCAGCGTGCAGGTTAGAAGCGGCCCGAAGTCGCGATGCAGAATAACGCTGAAGCTTCCCAAGTCCTCCATTAAATTGATCAGGAACAGAGCGAAGGGAGCGTAGAGCAATCCCAGCACCAACACACTGCCCAGCACCGACAGGGTGGAGAAGGAGACTGCGTACCAGGCGTACTGGCCCACAAGCGGCAAAGGGGCGCGAACCGGTAGCTCCTCTTCTTCCACCGATACGGGTGACTGCTGCGTAGGATGATAGACCCTGAGATGCATGGTGACTGGCGGCGACTGGTACGCGCGATAAAGACTGCCGGCAATACCGAACTCCAACCCCACGGATACGACGACAACCGCCAGGGCACCAAAGAGCCAACTGCCCCTGTCAATGATCTCGCTCATTGCCTTGGCCGGGTGCAAGTAAAGTCGGAAGAATAACTTGAGGTTTTCAGGATTCATTCGCTGGGATGTCCCATTTCAATGGCACGGGTTGGAATCATATGTCCGCTACCCCTCTCGGATCAAGTTCAGATCCAGCCCGCACCCAACAGATAAACACGCTTTTCATTGTTTTCATCAACATACCCGGATGCACCATCATTTTGCATGTCTTTCTTCGTACCATCCGCCACGACCCGACCCGCAGCCCCTAGAACCTAGCCCCTGATACCTGAAACCTGGCACCTGACACCTGCTCTTATTTGTTTTCATCAACATACCCGGATGCACCATCATTTTGCATGTCTTTCTTCGTACCATCC
>JARLGN010000349.1 GCA_031292775.1 Acidobacteriota bacterium
CTTGCCGGGCGCAGGATGACGGCACCTCGGGCGCTCCCGACCCCGCAGACACGATCCAGCCGGGTGACATGGTGGTCGTCGCATTCGAGGGCGGAGACGCTTCCCACCCAATAGTGATCGGACGTTTGGGAAGTTAGGCTCTTCCCGAATCGTCCAATTAAGTCATCGCCAGATCTGGGGCGCGCGTATACGCGAAACGGTGAGTGTTGGCTCGCTGCGTGGGGCGAATGTGCGGTGCGACGGCGTCTCCCGTCCTGTTCGACGGTCGCAACCAACCCTTACTGCTTTGACTCTTGCTGCATTCGGGCTATCATGGCCGACGCTTTTTGCATAAACACTTTATACTTTTTGTTGGCCTTCTCGGGTTCGTTGACCACGCCCGCGAGTTGCACCGCGCCAGCCACAATCTCGGAGGTGACATGCTCGGGTGGCGGCACGGGTTGGACATTGGGCGGGGCCATGCTATAACCCGCGAAAAACACGGCCAATGCCAGCAAGCCGGACGGGGTCTTGGGGTCTTCCTTGTCCGCGGTTTCCTTGGCAGCCCAGCGATTCTCCTCATTGGGAGCAGACACCCATCTTTCCGCTGCCATTTGAACATTCGGAAGGGGCTTGTCTTTTTGGCTGGTCAGGACATGCCGCAGGCAAAGGCAACCCCACCCTATTGCCTCCCGCTTGGGGAGCAGGTAGGCGATCACGCGAATAGCGTCGCCAAACATCTCTTTCTCAACCAATAGGCTGAGGAATTGTTTCGTCGAGAATTGATCGGTCAGCAGAGCCTTGGCTTCGTCGCCCACTTTCGCCCGATCACAGAACTCCTGCAACGGCGATACCGGTATTTTCACTACCCCATCACTGCCCATATTTTTCGCCTGTCTCGTGATACGGACCCAACGACCTGTGCAGCTACCACCCGGAAGTTGATCCGATTATACCCCGATCTGTCTTCCCCAAGTAAACCCGTCCTTAGTTGATCATGGTGATTCCGCCTTTGCACGTCAGCATGGCGTCGCCCTTCACCGTGGTCATGAGACCCTTGACTTCGGTCTGAACCTGTCCCTCAATAGAGATCATCATTCCCTTCACCGTCACTCCCATCTGATCAATCGTAATGCTGTTTTGCCCCACCTTGAGCGTGATGGATTGCATGGCCTCGGTTGAACTTGCACCCAAATCCAACTTGGTTGTCTGGTTCCCCATGGATATTTTCAGCGAATCGTTACCCATGCTGATTTCAACGTTGCGGTCGCCCGTTTTGACTTTATGGGTATCATCGCCCGTCTTGACTTCGACAAGACGATTTCCGTTTCCCACCGTATGAGTGTCATCGCCGGTGGTGACCTCAACCACCCGGTTGCCGGTCGAAACGGTAAGCGTTTCATTGCCGGTAGTGACTTTGTGGGTGCGGTTCCCCTTTTTTATCTCGACCGTTTCGTTGCCCTCGGTTACCTCTTCGGTTCGATCGTTCTTGACCGTGATAGTCTGGTCATGGCCGACCGTCAAGGAATCATCATTTTCAACCTCGCGGTGCATGTCCTTTTCCGCGTGGATGAAGAGATCTTCACTCCCTTTCTTGTCTTCGAAGCGGATTTCGTTGAAGTTGTCGGTGCCGCCAGCTTTCGAACTGCGGGTCTTGATTCCGCTTTGCGTCATATTATCAGGCAGAGTGTAGGGCGGCATCTGCTCGGCGTTGTAAACTCGCCCCGTAATGAGTGGCTGGTCGGGATCCCCTTCCAGAAAATCAACCATCACTTCCTGGCCAATTCGGGGGAGGAAGATCACTCCCCAATTCTTGCCTGCCCAGAACTGCGAGACCCGAATCCAACAGGAGGCGTTTTCATCCTTTGCCCCCACTCGATCCCAGAAAAAATGCACCTTGATCCGGCCGTATTTATCCGTGTAGATCTCTTCTCCCGAGGGGCCTACCACCACCGCCGGCTGTGGTCCCGTGATGGTGGGATGGGGAGTCAAACGCGGAGGCCGGAACGGCACGGAGGCAGGGATACATCGGAAGGCATTGGAGTAATGGTCCTCCTTGGCCCCCTTCGAAGCGCTATAGGAAGTGGTATGGGCGACATGCTCAATATCGGTCAAGAGGTAGGAGGTATTCATGTCATCCCGGTAATGGCCCTTCAAGGTAAACTTGTAACCGGTAGCCAAGCTTCGCGCATCGCTGGTGCCGTTGGCGACCAGATGCGGGGCTTCTTCTTCCTGCATCCGGATTTTCGTCAGGGAGTCCCCCTCGCTTTTTTTCAGGTACTTTCCGGGATAATCGTAAGTATCAAATTTGCTGTTTCCGCCGACTTTGTTGAGGGTGGCTGTGGTAGCCAGAAGACTACTGCTCGGCGTTTCGAAGTTGTAGTCCGTTAGCGTGCATTTACCCGTGCGAAGTTCCTGCTCGGTGTGCCATCCGTTTATAATGTCCTCTTCCTGAACGGCGCCGGTCGCAATGTAGAAACGGAATTCGCTCTGGCCAGGGCACTCCTGATTTGCGCTGGGTTTGTCGCCAAGCACCAGAGTGTGTTTACCCTGCTCATGCTTAAAGAAGTAGAAAATGCCGTACTCTTCCATGAGCCGGGATACAAAATTGAAATCCGTCTCGCGGTATTGGACACAATATTCTCGCGGATCGTAAGTGCCTTGAAGTGAATCGGATACATCATTGAACCCCAAATCACTAAAGACCTGCTTAATGATGTCGGGTATGCTTTTGTTCTGAAAGATTCGGCAATCCTCGGTGCGCGTCAGGAACCAAAGCCAGGGGACCATTTCCGCGTGGTAAGAGGTAAAGAGGTCATCCGTGCCGCCCTGGCCAAAGCGGCTGATAATGCCACTCAAGAACCGGGGTGTGCCATCCGCCTGCCGGAGCGAAATGGTGACCTCTTTCCCGATGATATCGGTGTATTTGATGTCGGGGTCTTCGGAAAGAAGATCAAGTTCAAAGCGAAAGAGACGCGATATTCCTTCCGAACCCCGAAACCCTTTCAGGAGAAGTTTATCCCTTCCCAAGGGCGTGCTGATCGTCATCAGACTGGCGCCACCCTGCGTGAAACTTGTCGCCATGACTTTGCTCCTCCTGGTTTAACTGTATACAAATGCCCCATCGGCGCCGATGCCGACATGGACACTCGTCACCTTCTCGCCCTCGGCCATTTTTCCCAATAACTGCCGGGAAATATCCGGTAGCAGGGTGTTGGTCAGAATGTTGTCCACATTCCGGGCTCCACTCTCCACTTCCGTGCAGCGGCTGGCCACGGTGTCCACCAGGGCCGGGTCATAGGTCAGACGAATCTTATGGTTCTCTTCGATGCGCTTCTGAATTCTACTAAGCTTCAATTCAATAATTAGCCTGAGGGAATCTTCGCGAATCGGGTAGAAGGGAATGAGCACCATGCGTCCGAGAAAAGCCGGCTTGAAGATCTTATTCAGCTCCGGCCGCATCGCTTTGATAATCCCTTCGGCCGTGGGCATGGTTTCCTTGTCTGCACACAGCTTCATCATTTGATCTGTGCAGGCGTTGGAGGTGAGGATGATGATGGTGTTCTTGAAATCGATTTCGCGGCCCTCTCCATCCTCCATGTGGCCTTTATCAAATACCTGATAGAAGAGTTCCAGAACATCTGGATGCGCTTTCTCAACCTCATCCAGCAAAACCACCGAATACGGGCGCCTGCGGACAGCCTCGGTCAGGACTCCGCCCTCGCCGTAACCGACATATCCGGGGGGTGAGCCTTTCAAGGTTGAAACCGTGTGCGCCTCCTGGAATTCCGACATGTTGATGGTGATGAGGTTGTGTTCTCCGCCATAAAGCAGATCGGCGATCGCCAAGGCTGTCTCGGTCTTTCCCACACCGCTGGGGCCCACCAGCATGAATACCCCGATAGGTTTGCTGGGATCATCCAGGGCGGCACGCGAAGTCTGAACCCGCTGAGTGATCATGTCCAAGGCATGCTCCTGGCCGATGACACGCTTTCCCAACAGTGAGCTTAGCGAAAGGACGGTGGTAATTTCGTCTTTCAGCATCTTTCCCACCGGGATGCCTGTCCAGGCAGACAGCACCTCGCCCACGATCTGGGCGTCCACGGCAACCCGCATCATGGGAGTTTCACCTTGCAAGGTGGTAAGCTCGGCTTCCAGCTTGGCGAGTTCTGCGCGCAAAGCCTCGGGATTGGCAGGCGGGGCAGCGGGAGCAGGCGGGGTAGCCGGAGCAGCCGGAGCAGATGCTGGTGAAGCGGCATCCGCAGGAGCCGCGGGCGCGCCACCCTCGATTTGGGTATGGAGATCCCTGATTTTCGAAACGAGTTCGTGTTCCTTGGTCCAGCGCTCCGTCAGGGTCTTCAAACGGCTGTCGACCTCGACCTTTTGCTTGGCGATCTCCCCCAGTCGTTCCGCATGATCGGCCCCAATAGCCGTCTCGCGCTCCAGGATTCCGCGCTGAACTTCCAGGTCATCCAATTGACGTCTTGCATCCTCAATGGCCGGTGGCGTGGAACTCTGTCCCAAGGCCAGCCGTGCACAGGCTGTATCCAAAATGCTGACCGCTTTGTCGGGCAACTGCCTCCCCGCCAGGTAGCGATGTGAGAGCCGTACGGCAGCCGTCAGCCCTTCATCCAGAATGCGAACCTTATGATGCTTCTCCAGCGAGGGAACGATGCCTCGCAGCATCACAGCGCATTGGACTTCGATAGGTTCTTCAACCTTGACCACCTGAAACCGCCGCGCCAGGGCGGCGTCTTTTTCAAAGAACTTCTTGTATTCGGACCACGTGGTGGCGGCGATTGTCCGCATTTCACCGCGCGCCAGGGCAGGCTTCAGCAGGTTGGCAGCATCGTTCTGACCTGCCTGACCGCCGGCGCCGACCATGTTGTGGGCCTCGTCGATAAACAGAATGATGGGTACGGGTGAGCCCTTGACCTCTTCGATCAGGCCCTTAAGGCGGTTTTCGAATTCACCCTTGATGCCTGCCCCGGCTTGGAGCAGCGCCAGATCGAGCGTGCGAACCACCACGTTGCGGAGCGGAGGCGGCACATCTCCCTGGGCGACGCGCGCCGCGAAGCCTTCCACCACCGCGGTTTTCCCCACGCCGGCTTCACCTGTGAGGATGGGGTTGTTTTGCCGGCGGCGCATCAGGATATCGATAATCTGGCGGATCTCCATATCTCTTCCCAAAACCGGATCGATCTTCCCGGCCTTGGCGTTCGCCGTGAGATTGATGGTGAATTGATCCAGGTTTGCGGTCTTGCCGGCGCCGGCGGGGCGGGGAACTCCCGGAGCAGCTGCCGGAGCACCCACGGGCTCCACCATCTCTTCCTCTGACCGCTCACAGATGGAAAGGAAGTCCTTGCGCAGGACCTCCACTTCGATCTTTTGGAGTTCCTTGCTGACCTCGCGAACGAGCCGGCTGAGCTCATCGTTGGTTACGAGAGCGAGGACTGTGAACCCTGTTCTGATTTCACCGGAACCGAAATCGATGGAGCCGATCGTCCAAGCTTCGGTCAACATTTTTACCAATGTGGGGCTCAAAGTGGGCGTGCGCGCATTCCCCTTTTTGAGCTTGTCGAGGCTCCGGATCAGCTCGCCGTTGAGGCGCGATTTGTCAATGCCGAAGCGGTTCACGATCTGGGCAAAGTCACCGTCCGGCTGATCCAGAAGCTTGAGCACATAATGCTCGACTTCAATGTCATAGTTCGTACGAGTTAAGCACAGGCCCGCGGATGACTCCAAAGTCTTCCGCGTATCCTCATTGAGTTTTCCGATCAGTGATTTTAGGTTGATGGTCATAGGCGCTTCTTTCCCAAAGTTGGAGTATGGTTTCTGATGCGTCTTGCTTCATGGGTCGTGTCTTGATATAGGTATGCCATCCGAGTTGGGGAGCATCCTCCCCTTCCGCGCCCAACTCCAAGGGTGGCACATCACTGCGCTCCAAAATCAGCTTTATCTCAAAGTCAATTTCCCCGTTCGAAAAAAAGTCAGTCAAGGCCCGGAGCGACTCGAAGGCGGAGCCCTGCGGTAGGAAGTCCTGGTATTCTTGCAAGGACAACGGCCCGATTCCAATGCGGACGCGGGCCGTCTGATCCCACACCTCGTCACCTACTACCGCCCCGAATCCCAGTTGTTCGGATTCGCTGAATCCGTCTTGCAGCGCGGTTTGGGTGTTTCGATCGAGCGGATACCAGCCACCCGCGAATTGTTCCACTTCGACGGGAACTTCGAAGTAATCGCGGAGAAGATTCCGGAGGGCCTCGGCAGATCGCGGATGTTGTGCCAGAAGGCCCGCGTAATAAAGCAGGGAATCATCGAGTACCGGAAGCCGGTTTTGCAAACCAGGTGTTCCGAGCCCAATCAGATCCATCAAGTGGTGTGAAAACGGGTCCAGACCCTCGCGCTCATAGGCGATCGAAAACCTGTATTTCTCCCAGGCAAGATAAAAAAGCGAAATCATGCGGTGGTTGAAAATGTCGAAAAAATCGACGGCGGAACGATCGCCCGCACGCGCACGCTCCGCCAACAGGGACGTATAGTAGAGGGGCATTACGCCCTCTGGCCCGGTCAACCCCATGAAGTTGACTTTCATCCGTCCCGCGCTGTCGTTCGGCCATTCGAGAGATTGCACTTCGCTGGCAGGAAAAGCCAAAGTGGAATTCGCGATGAACCGCACAACTTCCGCGCTGGGAGGATGGAATCTCCCCACCGGCGATTTGTCGGGAAAAAGACGCTCCAAAAGGCGAACGGCTTGAAAGAACTCAAAGAGAAAAGGCTCCTTCCTGAGTTCAACTTCCGCCTTGGAGACGCTTACATCAGGATTGCTTGGCCTGCCCTTGGTGGCCATTGTTTCAGTACCGCCCTCCGCTGGCGAGTTTTGACGACCAGTTGGCTGAAGCTGTTGAGCGACGCGTACAGCCCCAGAAATCGGTCGATGACCGCGGCGAATAGATACACCCCGCCCCCCGCATAATCCTCTTCGTCAAACTCCATTTGAACTTGCGTGCCGCGGGCGAAGGCAATTCCACTTTCGGAATTGATGCGCGCAAAGTGACGCTTGCTGGTTACGTCCACGATTCCGGAGATTTGCTTGTCCAGATCAGCGGAATCCGAGAAGTTATAAAGACGGAAGACCTCCTGCAGTGCTTCCTTGCCCTCCTCGACGATCGACAGGTAGTTCAGCGATAGATGGGAAATCAACCGCCACAGTGCGTCCCGTCCCATGGGGGGCCGGACAGTTGGAGTGGGTTTGCGCAAGGCGACGGCACCCTTGATTGATCCGATTCCCTCCACCTCGAAATCACCGCTTTCGTTCCCAAACGGCAAGCGGGAAATAATGTCACGATTGGTGCAAGTGGAATGAACCGTTATCACCTGAGCGTCCGGCAAGCTGGTATGCATGGAAAGGTCGACCAGAAGTAAGGAGACTTCCGAACCCTCGTCCC
>JARLGN010000350.1 GCA_031292775.1 Acidobacteriota bacterium
CCCTGGGATGGAAATGGAGCGGTGCCGGAGGAAGCGGGCGGATGGAAGAATGTGGTGGCGCCCAGCGCGATTCCCTTTGCGGAGAATTACCCGATGGCGCACGCCCTGACGCATGACGGAATTCAAACGGTGGTGAAAGCATTTGTGCAGGCAGCCGGACGCGCCCGCGCCGCGGGATTCCGCGTCATTGAAATTCACGCCGCCCACGGATATCTGATTTCTGAATTCCTTTCGCCCCTTGCCAATTATCGCACCGATCAGTACGGCGGCTCGTTTGACAACCGCATCCGCTTGCTGCTGGAAGTGGTTCGCGCGGTTCGCGAATCGTGGCCGGAGGGTTCGCCGTTGTTCGTGCGCATTTCGGCCACCGATTGGGCGGAAGGCGGATGGACCCTCGACGATTCCGTGGAGCTTGCCCGGCATCTGAAAAGTTCCGGCGTGGATTTGGTGGATTGCTCGTCGGGTGGAAATGTGCCGCCCACCCAAATTCCCGTCGGCCCTGGATACCAAACATCGTTCGCGGAAAGAATTCGCCGCGAAGCAAATATCCTGACCGGCGCGGTGGGAATGATTACCGCCCCCGAGCAGGCGGACCATATCATTCGTACCGACCAGGCCGATCTGGCCATCATCGCGCGCGAGTTTTTGCGCGACCCCTATTGGCCCCTGCGAGCCGCCCGCGACCTTGGATACCCCGTCCCTTGGCCCATCCAGTACGTCAGAGCTGCTCCCCACGGCACCAAAGCGCGCGTCCCGGCAAAACTTATAAAAACCCTGCGCGGGTCACTTAAAGGCGACACGTCATCACTCTCCACTCTGCTTGAGGAGCGCGAGCACGACCGCCAAGTCTAAGGAAAGCCGACGTGCTGGGCGCCAGTGCCGTGACGATGTTTTTCGAGAACGGTGCGGGCACTGACAGCCCCTGCGTTGGGGCGCCAAGAGCAAGGGAATCGAAGAACCACGCCGAACAACCCATGCTTTGGATGTCCCAACTCAGTTAACCATCTTCATAACTTGGAATATTGCTGAAGGTCTTAGGGCTAGGATCTGTGATATTTCCACGCAGTTCGCGTAGCCGCAGTTCTCGCAAATCTCTTTGTTGTCCACGTCCCTGCAGCAGGTGAAGACTTTGTCGCGGGTCCCCAGTTCAATTTGGGGAATAGGACGTTTCCACTCATTACTCCGCAGGGAACGATAGGCGGCCCGGGAAAGAACAATTGGATATCCCTGCTGCTTAAGGGCCCAGATGCGATCGAGCAACCGGACTCGCTCCGAACCGCTGATACCGTGCTTCGCGACCATTTCGGGCCAGTGGGTGAGCAGGTTGAATGAAATGCCGCGGAAAAGATTGAGCGCCGTAATCTCCTTCACGAACTCCTCAAGGCAGTGGGCGTTGTGTCTGCTGAACGTGATTGAAGCGAATACATCTGGCGTGACTGCGTTCCGAACGTTCTCGAGAATGAGGTCGTAAGTGCCCTTGCGGATGGATTCGTGGATGTCCCGAGTTCCGTCCACGGTAACGATGTAGTTGCAGTCGCGGATGGCGAGGGGGACCGTCCCGTTCGTGAAGATGAACACATCATGGAACCCGAGCTTCCGGGAATGACGAACCAGATCCCCTAGGTTAATGCCGCCGTCACTCCAAATCATCGGTTCGCCGCCGGTGAAGTAGAGTGATCTGTGGCCACGCTGGTAGGCATCACTCAGGGCCTGAATGGCTCCATCCGAAGTGAAATGATAGCTTCCGCTATTCTTGCTTTCGCAATAGAAGCAGTTCAGGTTGCAGCGATCCGTTATCACCATGCCGAAGAGATAGGGGAGTTCCCGATGCAGGATAAAGGTCTTGCAAGCGTAGGCCAATCGTTCTCCCCAGCGTCCCATGGCTAAAGAACCACCTCTCCGGGCCAGGCATTTCGGCGGCAGATGCCCCATAAATGGTCGATGTAGTTCAGGCTGTACTCATTCTGAAGGCGATGGACCCAGTAGGCTCCGGATGGGGTTATCCGAAATCCCTCACTAGTGTGTTCCGCCAGACCCGCGAGGCACAAGGGCCAAAGGGCGTGTCCGAAAGCCGACGTCAGGGATGCATCCTTGCCGAACTGCCTCCGAAAATCTGCGTCCGTAATATTCAACTCATAGACGCGCCAGTACAACCAGTAGCCCATCTCGAGAGCTTTGTCGATTTCCATCGAGAGTGCAACGGGACGCTTACCTGGAAGGCTGGCCGCATAGGCGTTGACATCGAAGGAATTGACGTAGAAATGCGTGCCGATCATTGATGCTGCACTAGGGCCGAAGCCAATGTAGTGGTGACGGGTAATCGAACTGAATTTTTGGCCGCTGGGTCTCAGCCAACTCCAAACAGCGCAGCGTTGCAAGCCGTTAGCAGTGCAGAGCGTATCCGTTACCTCCAGCATTTTTCTGATTGTGCGCCCCGGCGGACGCATCACAGCGTGTGCTCGCTTCTCCATTCCGAGATCAGTATACGGGAAGGCAAACATCGGATAGGTGCTGAGCTGATCGACCCCCAAGTCGAGCACGGCGCGCACGTCTTCTTCCCAATCACGTATCGTCTGCTCAGGAAGAGAAAACATCAGGTCAACGTTTACCGTTTTGAAGCCTGCTCTCCGTGCCCGCGATAGGGCATCCAGCGCCGAGCGTCCATCGTGCCTTCGACCAATTTTGAGCAAAAGGTTGTCCGAAGTGGATTCGATCCCTAGCGACAGCAAAGTCACGCCCTCGCTGCGCAGCATGGCCAGGCATGAGTCATCCATGTGCCGAGGATGGAGCTCAATGCAAATGTCCCCCGAAAAGGAGAAAGCCGTTCTCAGGTGTGCCAGTATCCTCTGAAGTCCCTTGGCGTTAACGGTTGGCGTTCCACCGCCTATGTAGAGGCTGCCAAGGGTCGTCCCTGCTAAGTACGGAGCATACAGGTCGATCTCTTGGTGTAAAGCGGCCTCATAGCGGGCAAATAGACCCTCGTCGTATTTGACCCTGTTGTAAGGGCAATATGGGCAAAGGTCCTCGCAGAAAGGTACATGCAGGTAGAGGCCTGCATTCTTGAGACCGGCAGGGGCAGGCGGCATGACAGGCTTCATACGAAAAGACTCCCAGTGCCCTGTGACGGCCCTTTGAATCAACGGTTTCCAAAGGTATTTCATTTTCATGGAATTTCAGAAGTCCAACAGTTGTTTATGCAGGTCTGCAAGAAACCTTTCTGGCCGGGGGGGAGGGAGAACGCGCCAATGCCAATTGCGCGCGTGTTCTGGCAAACTGCCATAGGTTCTCGAAGGTGGCTAACTAACGAACGACCATAGCAATGACTGACGAGCATTTATAACTCCAAACCTCCCAAGGGTTCCTAGGCTGGCTTAAAGGTGACGTGATTAAACAACTTATTAACCTGCGATGCAAGACCGAATCTTGCGACGAGGGGGTATTGGCCCGGCGCTTAGGAGAAGACCCGGACAAAGGCCTAACGCAGTTCGGCCCTACAAATGCTGCTTGGTTGAATGGCTTGCGGGGGTCCCGGTAGCGGGGAGGATGGGCGACAAATTGCCCGACCTATCCAAAGTACCTATTAGCTCCTTTATGCATCCAACTGGACTGGGTGGAGAGCCCAAATAATCATGTCAATCAAACGTAAATACATACCGGACGCTCGAAGTGTGCTCGGGCTTCTCGTTCCTGCCGCGCTGTTGCTGGCCGTGTTGCCCATGGGGGAGCGTCGCGCTTGGGGGGACAACCCCGTGCCAACACAGCCTGAAACCATCCCGTCGCTCCAAGTGCACTACCGGTTGAATGTCCCCGGAGGTGGAGAAATCTTCCCCGCGCTCACCTCCATCGCGCCCGCTGATTACTGGCCGATCGCCACTCTTACCATGGTGAATATTTCGTCCCAACCGCTGGTGGAGACGGTTTGGGCGGAAGTCCATAACTGGAGCATCAAGACAGCGCAAAACGTCAATCTTGCGCCGAATGAGACGCGAACCATCCGCATCAATCCCGAACTGCTCCCGCAGGCCTTTGAAAACGCCGAAATCCGCCCGGCAACACTGGAAGTCCGCGCCACCACGCTCGGTTCTGACCTCGCCTATAACGAGACAACCCGGGTTTATCTCCATTCCGCGTCCGACTTTTTCTGGGGCGACAAGTTTGCCAATGCTCAATTTATTGCTCGTTGGGTAACACCCCACGACCCCGCCGTGCTGCTATTGATATCTTCGGCGCGCAATTATGTGCCGCGCGGGCGCCTAGCAGGTTATGAGCTGCCCGGCGGTTCCGGGCCGGCCGTGGCCGCGCAGGTGAAAGTTGAGGTGCGCGGCGTCTTTGAAGCCATGAAGCAGCTCCGCCTCACTTATGTGGACAGCATTTACACTTACGGCAGTTTTGCGTCGAGTGCCGAGCGTGTCCGGTTGCCGCGCGAGACTCTTTCTTTGAATGGCGCAAACTGTATTGATATGTCCGTGGCGTTTGCTTCCGCGATGGAAAACCTTGGCATGGAACCGGTAATCGTCCTGGTGCCCGGCCACGCGTTTGCCGGCGTCCGGCTGGCACACGGATCATCGCAGATTCTCTATTTGGATCTCACCGTCATGCCCGACGGGTCCTTTGACGCTGCGTTGCAGAGGGCGCAAAATTGGCTGCAGAAAACGCCCAAGGCCCAGGTCAACCTCATCGATATCGCCACCGCCCGCTCGCGCCGGATTTATCCCATGCCGGAAGGCGTGCCGCAAATCATTCCTCAAAAAGCATAATGGTCACCAACGCTTGCCCCAACGTCGGCGCTGCATTTCCTCCAAACGAATTCTCCGGCAGCCTGATGATAGAACCGCCGGGCGCGAGGTAGCGCCTGGTTTGGCCAACGCTGTTCAAATCAGCAGACGCTCCCAATGGACCACACAGGACCGCGCTGAGCGATCATGAATTCAACATCGAAACCAAGGATACAATTTCCCTCGCCCCTTTGGGGGAGAGGGGGGACCGCAAGGCGGGGGGTGAGGGGGTCTTTACCAAAATCGAATTCGTTTGATGGAGCAGCAATAGCAAGTCAAAAGGCAAAAATGAAATGCCCTCAGCGTCGACAGCATCTCACTAGGCCCCAGAGTTTTTGACCCCCTCACCCGTCCCGCCCCGGCTGATGAAAGCGCCGGTTGCGGGCCACCCTCTCCCCCAAGGGGGCGAGGGCAGTGAATTTCCTCGATCTCCGCCGGAAACAGGTTGGCTCGACCGCCAGCGCGAGAAAGATCCCCCGCATCCCCGCATAGCGAGCGCTCGTGCTGCACTTCATTCCCAACTTGACGCGATCTGTTTTGGACACGAGTATGGCCAGGTAGGACACAACCGCCGAAACAGATCCATCCGGCAATGACGGATTGCCCTGATTCATGGGCTACAATGTAGGCTCAATTTATTCTTGACGCGGACAATTGCCGTGATAAACTAGACGGTTAGCCCAGCGCCGGCGGGTGGCGGGAAGGCGGCCGGCAGCTGGCGGTAGACGGCAGTCAGGGCCGGGCGAAATCCCTGGCGTGGTTTGCTGACGGATCGATGGCTGACTTTCGATGGCTAATTATTGGCCGTTGAGTGCTTGGCTCCACAACAGCGAGATGGCCGGACGAGGCGTTCTTTCCAAGATGTTATTGATAATAAAGGTGGTTACCAAAATTCATCGCGATGAGCTGGAAATGTCAAGTCATTGAAATTAAATCAGTTATCCAATCACTGGGGCCGGGTTGATGAAAAAATGCGGGGGGAAAAAATGAAGGTGTATTCCGCGATGTTGTTGAAAACAAATATAGAAAAAATGTCTGCTTATGGGCTTTCCAAGATATTGTTGAAATAAAAGGAGATACACTAGCCTTTCCATGATGTTGATGAAAATAAAGGGACTTACAGGTTTGAGAGGCCGGGAACCGGAGACCTGGAATTCGCGAGCCCGGATTCCGGACTCGGAGCCAAAGGCGTAAACACTCGTCGGGAAACGGAATCGAGGGAGCGAGGTTTGAAATTTCAAGGAGAGGAACCCGGAACGGGCGTGATGGGAAAAGAGTTCGGCACAAGCTCGTCAGTCAGGCCTTGCATCGTGTACAATGAAATTTCGGGCTCAACGCGAACACTCGCCCGCGAGGGGAACAGTCCTCCCCCACAAACCCACATGTCAAACCTGCTCGACCAACTCAATATCCAGCAGCGCGC
>JARLGN010000351.1 GCA_031292775.1 Acidobacteriota bacterium
ACTTGCGCGGTCAGTGTAACTTTCACGCCGTCCGCGATGGGCAGCCGCAGCGGCTCGTTGATTTTCACGGATAGCGCCACGGGCAGCCCACACGCCGTGGGCCTGGCGGGAACGGGAATCGCGCCCATTGTCTCGCTTTCTGGCTCCAGTGTGACCTTTGCCAATCAGCTTGTCAGCACGACGAGCGCGGCGCAGACAGTGACCATAACCAATAGCGGAACGGCGAATCTGACCATCTCGGCGGCAGCAGTTGGGGGCACGAACGCCGGCGATTTTGCCAAGAGCGCCGACACCTGCACGGGGGCCACAGTAACGCCGAACAGCACTTGCACCGTCAGCGTAACCTTCACGCCGTCCGCGGCGGGGAGCCGCAGCGCCTCATTGGGTTTCGCCGATAATGCCAGCGGCAGCCCGCACACCGTCGCCTTGTCGGGAACGGGAATCGCGCCCGCGGTCTCGCTCTCCAGCTCCAGTGTGACCTTCGCCAATCAACTGATCAGCACGACGAGCGCGGCGCAGACAGTGACCGTAACCAATAGCGGAACGGCGAATCTGACCATCTCGACGGTAACAATCGGAGGTACAAATGCCGGTGACTTTGCCAAAGGCACCGACACCTGCACGGGCGCCACAGTGACGCCGACCAACATTTGCTCGGTCAGCGTGACCTTCACGCCCGCGGCAACGGGGAACCGCAGCGGCTCACTGAGTTTTGCCGACAATGCCAGCGGCAGCCCACATACCGTCGCTATGTCGGGAGCGGGAATCGCGCCTGCGGTCTCGCTTTCCGGCTCCAGTGTGACCTTCGCCAATCAACTGATCAGCACGACGAGCGCGGCACAGACAGTGACCGTCACCAACAGTGGAACGGCGAACCTGACCATCTCGACGGCAACAATCGGGGGTACAAATGCCGGTGACTTTGCCAAAGGCACCGACACCTGCACGGGAGCTACGGTTAATCCAAACAATACTTGCGCGGTCAGTGTGACGTTCGCGCCGTCGGCGACGGGGAGCCGCAGCGCCTCCCTGAGTTTCGCCGACAACGCTGCCGGCAGCCCGCATGCGGTGGCGTTCACCGGCACCGGGCAAGACTTCAGCATCGGGATGGCATCGGGGTCTACCTCCACGGCCACAATTGCCCGAGGCCAGGCGGCGACCTATTCGCTGAGCATGAGTGGGCTCGGAAGTTTGAACCAGACCATCAATTTCACTTGCACAGGTGCGCCTTCGGAGGCCACCTGCACCGTCAATCCCTCCTCCGTGTCGTCCGGCGCATCGGGGACCGTCGCCCTCACCGTGACGGTCACCACGACCGCGGCATCTCTGGCGCCGCCCGTTCTGCCGCCCGCGCCTCCGTTCCGGCTCGACGGGATTGGGCGGTTGGGCGCGTTGTTACTACTTGGACTGTTGATATCGGCGTCACTTGCCGGGGGAATGAAACTGCAACGGAAGGTGTTCCGGTACGGGCTGGGGATCGCGGCCCTGATGGTGCTTGCACTGGCGATGGCAGCCTGTGGCGGTGGAGGAGGTTCCGGCGGGGGCGGTTACCACGATTCCGGCACTCCTGCGGGAACTTACACCCTGACGGTGATGGGAAGCGCCTCCGGCTTGCAGCACAGCACCACCCTTACGCTGACCGTGAATTAGAGTTGGCATCTCACCGTGGCGCATAGCGACCGGGTTTCTCCCGACGCGGAAAAACTCGGCCGCTGTGCCGATTCCTGAATCCCCGCAGGGGATGCACAAAATAGCCGAGGGCGTTGCCCCCGGCTAGTAACTTGTGCCCTTTCAGGGCGTGCGAAAGCCAAGGTTTTTCAGCAGCCTGTAAGGCCCCGCCCTTCCGGCAAGTTCACGGTTTCCTTTCCTGAAATCGCAATTGGCACAACACAAAAACTCCCCCCAAGAACTGCGGTGAAGGGTTTTGCGGATGATTCTCCATTGTTTCACCCCAGTTCGTGAAACGAACTTCGGCGGGCTTGTATTTATTTTGGAACCAAATGGAGCCAATCTGAGGTTTCAGGGGGTCGTAAATGTTTGAAAATATGGTGCCGCGGGACGGAGTTGAACCGCCGACGCCAGCCTTTTCAGGGCTGCGCTCTACCACCTGAGCTACCGCGGCACACGTGAAGTCGTCTATGACCGGGCTGAGTCGACATCCACCAGATGCGGAAAACTGGTTTCCGTGGTGCGACCAAGTCCGTGCCATTATTTTCAGACGGATTTCGTTCCTTGTCAAGAAATGAACCCGCAAGGCCCCAAAGGATGTCCATCAATTTGATGTAGAAGCGGCTTTACATCGGGCTTTTCCGCAAGCGTTACCGCGCGCCCCAATCTTCGGGGGGAAATTGAATGCCCCAAAAGCTGCGCGCATCGAGCCATTCGATCCCAATCTGTGCGGCCTGGGGGGTTCCGGGTTGGCCCATCCATACGACTTGGAAGTGTCCTGTATGGTCGCGATCGAGGGTGTTAACCGAGAGGATCTGGCCCATCGAATATTGCCGGGCGGTTTTGAGTGATGCCCCAAATTTGCTGATGCTGATTGTTTCCGTTTCTTCGCTGAAGATATTCCCTTCGGCATCGATTGCGCTGATCTTCACACGGCACCGGAACTGGAGCCGTGAAGACCGCCGCTGCCCGGAAGTGGGTGGGGTGGTAACCATGATCGTCCTCCGTCCTTTGCCGCCGTGAAATTAGCTGGGGGGACAATCCCATCAGCGCTTAGGACCAGATACAGCATAACTTCATACCACTAGCGCGGCCAATGGCTCAAGCCCAAAAAAGTGGAGGAACCCCTTCCCATGCGGGCTTCGCCACGGCTTCTGCGGAAGACAACCCCGGCGCTGGATAATAGAATGGCCCCGGGAGGAGATTCGAGGCCCGAGGTCAGCGCAGGGATTGGTCCACTTCCTGAAGCCACTCCGGCCGCTTCAGCACTTCGCGAGGGCGCGAACCGTCGGGAGAGCCCACGATGCCGTCCTTTTCCATCATGTCAATCAGCCGGGCCGCGCGCCCATAGCCGAGCCGCAGGCGCCGTTGGAGCAGGGACGTTGAGGCTTTGCCGGACTCCACTACAATGCGAACCGCATCTTCGTACACGGAATCCAACTCGGACGTGTCTTCCTCATCCGCCGGAATATCCACCTGGTCCTTGTCCTGAAGCGGCTCAAGGAACTCCTCGTTGTATTGAGGTTGCGACTGGGATTTGCACCAGCTTACCACCTTGTCAATCTCCGGTTCGGTGATCAGTGCTCCGTGCAATCGCTGGAGCCGGGAACTTGCGGGTGGCAGAAAGAGCATGTCGCCGCGTCCCAACAGGGCTTCAGCGCCATTGGCATCCAGGATGGTTCGCGAATCCACTTTGGAGGCAACGCGGAACGACATGCGTGAGGGCATGTTGGCTTTGATCAGCCCCGTGATGACGTCGACGGAGGGCCGCTGCGTGGCCAGTACCAGGTGGATCCCAACGGCGCGCGCCATCTGGGCCAGACGCGTGATGGCCTCTTCCACGCCCTGTGGCTCAACCATCATCAGATCAGCGAGTTCATCGATAATGATCACGATATAGGGCAGTGGACGTTCGCGCTCGCCATTATTATCGAACAAGCTCAAGGTAGATTCCGGCTCAAACAGCTTGTTGTACTGGCTGATGTTACGCACGCCATGCTCAGCCAGCTTGCGCAGGCGGTCATCCATTTCTATTACCGCCCGGCGCAGGGCATTCGCGGCCCGCTTCGGTTCCGTGACAATGGGTGTTAACAGATGCGGAACGCCTTCATAAAGGCTCAGCTCCAGGCGCTTGGGATCGATCAGGATCAGCTTTACTTCGTCCGGTGTGGCCTTCATGAGGATGGAGACAACGATGCAATTAATTGCCACGCTTTTGCCCGAGCCCGTGGAGCCGGCGATCAGCAAGTGGGGCATTTGCGGCAGTTCACCAATGCGAATTTTGCCGGTAACGTCCTTCCCCAGGCCCAGGCTTAGCCGGGATGCTGACCCCATGAACTCATTTGACTCCACCAGTTCGCGCAGGTGAATAATCTCACGGCGCAGGTTGGGCACCTCAATGCCGACCGTGGATTTGCCGGGGATGCGATCGATTAGGATCGACTCCGCCTTCATGGCGAGGCACAGGTCGTCGACGAGATTCGTAATGCGGCTGTACTTGATTCCTGCCTCGGGCTTGAATTCGTAAGTGGTCACCACCGGCCCCGGGTGGATCTGTGTGATCGTTCCCGTAACACCAAATTCGAGGAACTTCTCGGTGAGCCGGACGGCGCGCTCCTTCAATTCATTTTCGTCAATTCCTTCGGAGTCTTCGGGAGGCCGCAGCAGCGTGACGCTTGGCAATTTGTAATTCTGCCCGGCACGACTTGCGATTCTTGGGACATCGCCGATGGGAGTAGGCTTGGGCATTCGTACCACGGGTGGAGGCGCAGGCTTCTCCGCAGCTTCCACTTTTGCCGTGATAGCCGCCTCGGGAACGCTGGGGGGCGGCATGGTGATGGGCTTTCCCGGCTGCGCAAATCGCGCGGCAACTTTCTGCAGTGACACGGGAGGTTTCCCCGTCACGCGTTGTTGTTCCACCTGCTTTCGCATGCGGGCAGCGGCTTTGGCGGCACGCGCCTCCTGCCAGGCGTCCCAGCGCGCTTTGAGGGGAGTCAGCACCCCGCTCCAACGAGTTTGCAGGAATTCCGCCGCCCAGCCGAAAGAGAATCGCGTGACCAGAAAGAGGGAAGTGAGGAATGCGGTTACGGCCACGATGCTGGCGCCTACATGGTTGAAGGTGTGGATCAGTCCTGCCGCTGCCAAATAGCCCAGCAGCCCGCCGCCCCTTAATATTCCGCGGATGGCCGGCGTGTAGGGGAAGAGTTCCAGCAGCGCTCCCAGGGAAGCCAACAGCATTCCGCCGCCCAGCATCTTGGTGCGGGGAGCCTCAAAGGGTTTAACCAGCAGCCACCGTGCGCCCATTACCAGCAGGGCCAGCGGCAGCAATAGCGCCACCCAGCCGAAGACTTGAAAAAGTCCGTCCGCCACAAACGCGCCAGCGGGACCAATCCAATTGTGCGGCAGCGTTCCGGGGGCAACGGCGGTGTTTAGCGAAGGGTCTTCAGGCAGGTAAGATGCCAGGCTAAGCAGGATCAGCAAGCCTGCCACGCTTGTGAGCAGACCCATCAACTCGTAAAGACGCCGCGAGTCCAGCAGCGAACCTTTTGAAGTCTTGGAGCCTGTTTCCTTGGTTTTCGAGGATGATGCCGGCGACGGGCTTCCCATGGGTTGCCTCACTTTCAAAAGCAGCGGCGAGTAACCAGTGACAGGTGACAAGCAAACCACTCCGCCACTCAGCGAAACGGTTGCTCTTCCCCGTTACTTGTTGCCTTTCACTGTTCTTTATCGAGCCGGCGCTGAAGAGGCCACTGGCAAGTGACCACTGGCGAGCAACAACGATCCTGCCTGGCGGGGAAGATCATTCTTGCTTGCTCGCCACTTGTCACTTGTCACTGCTCTTCCTAGTGACGCAATCCCCATCCAACCGCCAATAATATCACGCCCAACATGACCCGGTAAACAACGAAAACGGCGAAGGTTCGGCGCTCCAAATAGCGGATCAACATGGCGATGACGGCATACCCCACCACTGCCGAAACGATGA
>JARLGN010000352.1 GCA_031292775.1 Acidobacteriota bacterium
CCGGCCGGCCACGCCTGATTCGGCTCGCTACCTGATTGATGAAGCGCAGTTGTTTATTGACGCATCCCATGCCTGCTACAACCGCCTGGGAACAGTCAGCGTCGCTTAGAGGAGAGACATCCCCCCATGGAATTCCAGCACGTGAACGTAAAGCTGTTGGTTAAGAATGCGGAAGAGGTTGACCTTGAGGCTTTGGTTCCAGTCTTTCATAGTTGGATCCAAGATCAGGCCGGCGATGAACTCTTGCTGGACGTCGCGGATTATCGGCACGTTAGCGCGGGCCCGGGCGTGGTGCTGGTCGGACACCAGGGGAACTATAGTCTCGATAACACCGGCGGCCGGCTGGGCGTTCTTTACAACCGCAAAGCGCCATTGAAGGGCACCAACCAGGATCGCTTGATTCAGGCAACACAAGCTGCCTTGACTGCCTGCCGGCGTCTGGAATCCGAGCCGCGCCTGGACGGAAAGGTCAAGTTCAATGGTCACGAGGTGGAAATATTCATCAATGATCGCCTTCTGGCTCCCAACACCTCGCAAACTCGCGCCGCGGCGGATCGAGAATTCCGCGCCTTCTTCTCAACCCTGTTTGGGGATGCAGAATACGCCGTCTCGTACCCACAAGACCCCCGCAGCCTGTTTGGCGTTCAGGTGCGAACATCAAAGGCATTCAACACTGCGGAGTTGCTGGACAACTTGAATTCGAAGGCGCTGGCGTTCCATCCAAAATGAGAGAAACCCTTTACGCTTCCCGTGTCCGCCTTCGAGGCGGCTTTCGCTAATCAGACTTGTCCCCCAGCCCGACATGCCAGGGATGCTATAATCCTCAAGATTGCCTCTAACCTCTTGGAGCCCTTATGCACGATGCCTGCCTGTGGACAGCGCTCGCGTTTTACGCCTTGGGAATCTTGCTCATCGTCCCCTCAGTGGTACAGCGTCGGCCGTCGCTTTCTCCTGCTTCCCTGGGGGCCCTGGGGATTGGCTTGGCAGCACATGCCGCGGCATTGGCGATTGAAGCCGCACGCATCCACCGCCTGCCGGTTACAGACGTTCGGAGCGCTCTATCGTTTTATGCCTTCATGGTGACACTCGCATTCTTCTTCGTTTACCTTCGCTATCGCATAGTTTCCCTGGGTCTCTTCATGCTGCCGCTCGTTTTCCTGCTCACACTGATCTCCGTGCTTCGTCCGGTGGGTTCTTTTGATTCCTCGGCATTCCGCGGCGGCTGGTTGCTGGTTCATATCAGTTCCATTTTCCTCGGCTACACCGCACTGTTCCTTACGTTTGTCGCCGCCATCATGTACCTGATTCAGGAACGCGAGCTGAAATCAAAGGCACCGAGAGGCTTCTACTACCGGCTGCCATCACTAAAGGTCTGCGAGGAGATCTACTACCGCTCGTTGGTATTGGGACTTCCCTTTCTCAGCGTCGGCATACTAACCGGATTTGTTTGGGCAAGCCGCACGTGGAAGGGTCCTTGGGAATTCGACCCGAAAATCCTGGCCTCGATGGTGACGTGGGTGATCTACCTGGTGCTATTTGCCACACGGGTCAGTGGTGGTTGGCATGGGCGGCGCGCTGCCTATTTCGCGATTTTTGGATTCCTGGCCATACTTGTAACATTTGTTGGCATCAGTGTGCTAAGTGGGCAGCACGGATATATTCCGAAATTGCGGGAAATGCCGTAAAACCCGGGATTAGGGATTCGGGATTCGGGACTCGGAAAAACAATTCCGCAGGGCGTCCCGAACCCCAAAGCCCTAACTCCGAGCCCCGGCTTTTAAAATGAACCTTACCCTTTTGGGAATCAATCATCGCACGGCGCCGGTGGAAGTCCGGGAGAAGATGAACATCCCGGCCGACCATCTCACTGAAGCCGTATCCGATCTCGTGCATCGCGCGGGCATCCGCGAAGGGATGATTCTTTCCACCTGCAATCGGGTAGAAGTAACAACCTCCGCTGAGGACGAAGTGGATGCGGAGTCGATCATTCGCCGTTTTCTGGCGGACCATCATCATTGTGACCTGGGCCAGTTTGCGCATTTCTTCTACCGCCTGCGGCAGCAGGACGTGGTGAAGCACCTGTTCCGCGTGGCTTCCAGCCTCGACTCCATGATTCTCGGCGAGCCGCAAATCCTGGGGCAATTGAAACAGGCGTATGCCACGGCGCGTTCCGCCGGGGCGATGAACGGCACCCTGAACGATGTGGTGAACCAAACGCTGGCGGTGGCCAAGCGTGTGCGGCGTGAAACTGCACTGGGTACGGCGGCAGTGTCCGTCTCCTATGCGGCCGTGGAGTTGGCAAAGAAGATCTTCGGCGGTCTCCAGGGGAAGACCATTTTCGTGGTGGGCGCCGGCAAGATGAGCGAACTCGCAGCCAAACATCTGCTGAGCAGCGGCGCCAGCAACATCCTGGTCAGCAACCGTACCTACGAGCGGGCGGTGGAACTGGCCGCGGCATTTCATGGGACGGCCGTGCCCTTTGAAAATCTCTACGAACACCTCTCCCATGCGGACATCGTCATCAGCTCCACGGGATCTCCTCGGCCCATCATAAACAAGAATCAGGTGGAAAAACTCCTGAGCGTACGCAAGAACCGGCCCATTTTCTTCGTGGATATTGCGGTGCCGCGCGATGTGGACCCGTCTGTAAATGAATTGGATAATGTCTTTGTGTATGATATCGACGATCTGGGACACGTCGTTGAGGCCAATAAGAAACAACGCGAGCACGAAGCTGTTTGGGCCGAGCAGATTATCCAGGAGGAAGTCCAAAAGACGCTGAAGCGCCTGGCCTCACGCGAGGTCGTGCCGACCATCGTGGCCCTGGAGGACCGTCTAAATACGATCCGCGCGACGGAAATGGAACGCTATCAGGGCCGGCTGGCAGGCATGACTCCCGAACAGCGCCAGGCGGTGGACGCTCTGACCCGCGGCATGATGAATAAAATTCTCCATGGACCCATCACGGAGCTTAAGAGTGGGGCAGGAGAACCCGAAAACGCCGCATTAGTAAGGTTGATCCACAAGATCTTTGGGTTGGGAAGTTGAGAAACGAAGAAAGTGGCGAGCCAAAACAGGAGAACCGAAACTCGAAAATCGAAACTTGAAACTCGCAGCGTGTTTCGAGTTTCGATTTTCGAGTTTCGGTCTTCGGTTGATCGTCACTTGCCACTCGTCACTTGTCACTTCTATCGAATCTCTTACGATCTATGAAACTCACCATCGGTTCTCGTGGTTCCAAACTCGCTCTGTGGCAGGCCCATTGGGTTCGCGACCAGCTTGCCGCTGCCGGCTTTGAGATTGAAATTCGCATCATCAAGACCACGGGCGACAAGCTGCAGGCCGTGGCACCCAGCGAACCGTTGCCTGCTTCCATGGCGCAGACCGTCGCGGAGGCTGGCAGCAAAGGCCTGTTCATTAAAGAAATTGAGGAAGCGTTGCTGGCAAGGGAGATCGATGTGGCCGTGCACAGCTTAAAGGACCTGCCCACCATCCAACCCGAAGGCCTCACTCTTGGCGCCGTCCCGCTCCGTGAAGATGCGCGCGATGTTTTCATCACACCGAACGGGCAATCGCTCGCAGACATTCCAACCGGCGGACGCGTGGCCACCAGCAGTTTGCGCCGGCAGACACAACTGCGCGCCTTTCGGCCCGATCTGGTTTACGTCGCAATTCGGGGGAACCTGGACACGCGGCTGCGCAAGCTCGAACGCGGCGAGTGTGAGGCGTTGGTCCTGGCAGCGGCCGGGGTGCATCGCCTGGGCCTAACCGAACGGATCACGAGCTATTTCAGCCACGACCAGATGTGCCCAGCAGTCGGCCAGGGGGCGTTGGGGATTGAAATACGGTCTGACGAAGCGCTTGCACACGAGGCGGTGACGCACCTTGATCACGGACCAACACATCAGGCTGTCCGCGCCGAGCGGGCCGTACTCCGGCGCCTCGGTGGCGGCTGCCAGGTGCCGATCGCCGCACACGCTGAAGTTGCAGGAAGCGGTTTACAATTACAGGGGCTGGTCGCGAACCTGGACGGGACGAAGGTGATCCGCGCCCACGCGAAGGGTTCCGCGTCTGACCCGGAAGACCTCGGCGCAGCAG
>JARLGN010000353.1 GCA_031292775.1 Acidobacteriota bacterium
AAGTTGCTGATCACATTTAGAAAATCCACGCCACCGGTTTGGTAGCTGGCAATCGAGGATTCGAGCGTCAAAGAGGACTGCGGAGCGATTCCCTGCGAATAGAGCTTCAGCAATTGCTCCGTAGCCTGAACTTCCAGGAAGTCCTGCTCCACCGTGTAGCGGAGCACGGTGAGCTCACTCGCCTGCATTTGACGGGCGGACTCCAGGTTGGCCGCCGCCTCGGCAATGGCCGCGTCCTGCTTACGGTGGCGAAAGATGGGCAGAGAAGTGGAAATCGTGATTCCGTACATGTCCGGCTGGCCATCGCGCTGCATGTAGGTGTAGCCGACGCTGAAATCGGGGCGCACTTCCTTGCGCGCCAAATCCACTGAGAGACGGTTTTGGTCCACCATGGTCTGGCGCTGCTTCAGCACGGGGTAGTTTGCCTGTGCGGCTTCCAATAATTGATCCTGGGTGTAGGCGAACGCGCTGAGCCGGACGGCCGCTGGCGTGCCAACAGGCGCGTCAATCGAAACATTGCGCAGGCTGTTGAGTTGCGCTTCCAAAGTGCGCCGCTGCTGGTTGAGCAGGGTGGCGCGCTGGGAAAGCCGCGTCACTTCCAGTTGCGCCCGCAGAACATCCTGCTGCGCTGCCTTGCCCACGGAATAGCGGATTTCCGTGACCTTTTCGAATCCATCCAGCGCGTCCCGGTCTTTCCGCAGAATCTCCAGGCTGCGGTCAATGAAGGCGAGATCGAAGTACGCTTGCTTCACTTCCGCCGCCACCCGCCGGGAAGCAGCTTCATAAGCCAGCGTCTCCGCATCGGCCTCGCGAGTGGCGATTTCCGTGCGCAGACGCGTCTTGCCCGGATAGGGAATCATCTGTTCGGCCATCACCTGGCGGTTGCTGGAGGGATCGCCCCGCATCACCGTGAACGGCGGCAGCCCATTGCCTCCATAGCTGAGAGAAACCGTGGGGTCTGCCCAGGCGCCTGCCTGCGGAATTCGCGCTCGTTTGGCTTCTACTGTGCGCCGCGCGGCCAGGACTTCCGGATTACGCTCCGTTGCTTCCTGAACCAGCGTGGTCAGGCTCAAGGGGGTGCCGGCATCCGGGTCACGCGCGGGCGCTGATTGCGCGAAAATTCCCATGGGCAAGGCGATGTAAAACAGGCTTGCTATCAGAAAAGAAATAGTTCGCTTCATTTTTGACTCTCCGAGGCTTAAGGGAACTAGCCACAATACTGTTCGCTTAATGGGTTTCAGGACATTAAGCGGCAATTGGTTGGTGGGCGACCCCCTCACCCGTCCCGCCCCCGCTGATGAAGGCGCGGGTTGCGGGCCACCCTCTCCCCCAAAGGGGCGAGGGCTGAAAAATCAAATCCATGCATGCCTCTTCCCAAGTGAGAGAACAAAACCAAATCACCTCTCCCCTCGCCCCCTTGGGGGAGAGGGGCCGGGGGTGAGGGGGTCGAATTGGGACCAATCAGCTTAAGTGAACAGTGTTAGAACCGGCCCCTATCCGCCAACCACTGGCCTTGCGTGCTACCACCCGGCAAAGATGTGGATGTTTGCCGAATTCCCCACATGTGCAGAGATCGACACTTTGGGATTAGTGATGGGGGGAGAGATTCAGATCAGAAGCAGACAGGTTTGTGAAAGGGGACTGCGGGGAGGCGAAATCGAAGGCAAATGGAGTCGCCGCGTTGTAGTGCTGATAGCGACCAGGGGCGCGACCGAGGGGATTGATACCGCCGCCGATTGCGCCGTGTACTCCGAGGGGCGGTCAGAATTTCGCGTCTCGGTAATGGATCCCTGGTAATTCAAAAGAGAACTTATGCAGCAATCTGGCACCGAGGATGAACTCGGCACGGTCGTCGCGGTGCTGATAGGGCAGCAGGCATGCATCTGGCGATGGCTGGGCAAACAAAGCGCGCTTAGCCCTGAAAGCTGCACCAGTAAGACCGCCAGCAAAATATAGACATAACGTCGCACTAGAACAACCTCACATGCATAATTTTGCAATCATAGTGCCAGAAAGTACGCCAAAAAGCAAAAGGGCTAAAGGCGCCTTGCACAAAGATGATTGACTTCGCATGGAATCTTCATATAATCAATCATCATCGAGCACGAGGATTTTTAACGGTGGAGAGCTCCAAACTCAGAGATCTGGCGCCGAAACGACTGGAACAGCTCCGCGGCATTCTCGGCCAGGACCGCGTGGTGCGCGTTGAAGAGCTCACGCAACAGCTCGGCGTTTCGTCGGCCACCATCCGTCGCGACTTGGGCGAGCTGGAAAAGTTGGGCGAGCTGCGGCGGGTTTACGGTGGCGCCGTCAGCACCGGAGGCCGGCTCGATGAACCGCTGTTTGACGACAAGACCTCGGTTGCCGCCGCGGAAAAGCGTCGCATTGCCGAGGCCGCGCTCAATTTCGTCAAGCCCAACGACACGATTTACCTGGATGGCGGCAGCACGGTTCTGGAGTTGGCGCGCCTGCTGAAGGATCGCTCCAACATCAACATAGTTACCAACTCGCTGCGCGCGGCGGTGGAACTGGCCGGTCACGGGCCGCGACTGATTCTGGTGGGGGGCGAACTTCGCCGCCTTGCCCAAACCACGGTGGGGCCGCTGACGCGCTTCATGATTCAGGAGCTCCACGTGGATAAGGCCTTTATGGGAACCATCGGCCTGAGCCTGGATGAGGGCCTGACCACCACCGATCCCACCGAGGCGTATACAAAAGAGTTGGTGATGGAACACGCGCGCGAGGTCATTCTGTTGGCCGACAGCAGCAAGGCCCACAAGATTTCCTTTACGCGCGCGGGGCGTCTGGAGAAAGTCCGGGTGCTCATCACCGACGGTCTGTTCGACCGAAAATTATTGAAGGACCTGCGCAAGCGGGGAATTGAAGTGGTACTCGCGTAGGAGCATCGGGTTTCGGGATAAGGGATTCGGGGGTCCGTTTCCTGTTTGACTTTGTTCATGTCGGACCATCGAATTCCTCAGCTTGGAATTTCACCCGAAACCCTAACCCCGAGTCCCGAACCCCGCTCCACTTGGAGAGAAAATGACACCAGCTTATTTGCAAGACTCAAGACCCGACTTTGCTCCCTTTGAGATCGACTGCGGAACAATTCCCGCTTTCCGTTATCAGGGCAATCTGAAGAGTGAACTGGCGGCAGGCAGCATCGACGCCGCCGCGGCCGTCGGACTTCTGGAAGACATGCTCATTATCCGCGAGCTGGAGGAGATGATCGTCACGGTGCGGTCGGGCGCTTACGAGCCGCTGGCGGGTTTCAATTACCGCGGTCCCACGCACGTTTCCATTGGGCAGGAAGGCGCCTCGGTGGGAGCGTGCAGCGCGCTGATCTTGAAGGATCACATCACCAGCACGCATCGCGGTCACGGGGACAGTGTAGCGCGTGGCTGCTGCGCCCTTCGCGGCATGACGGATGATCTGTTGCGGAAGCGCGTTCCACACTCCACTGCGGTGGCGCACGGAGAACTTCTTGAGCACGCATTGGAAGAGCACGTCTATCGCACCATCGCGGAACTGTTTGGCAAAGAGGACGGCTACTGCCGGGGACGCGGCGGCAGCATGCACATCGCCGACTTTACGGTAGGACATCTGGGAGCGAACGCCATCGTAGGTGGCGGCGTGCCCATCGCGACCGGCGCTGCCATGGGTTCGCGCTACCTGCGGGACGGGGGTGTGGTGTGTTGCTTCGCCGGGGATGGGGCTTACTGCAACGGCGTGGTTCTGGAATCGCTCAATTGGGCCGCCCAGGCGCAATTCACCAATGAAATGGCGGGCGACCGGCGCTTCGGCGTGCCGATTATTTTCTTCGTGCTCAACAATCACTACGCAATGACCGGCCGGTCTGACAACGAGGTAATGGGGGTCAGCCACGTGGCCCAGCGCGCCGCCGGATTTGCCGACAATCGCATGCACGCGGAGATTGTCAACGGCATGGACGTGCTGGCCGCGCGCGATGCTGTGATGCGGGCCAGCCAGGGTTGCCGCGAGGGCAAAGGACCTTACTTCTTCGACGTTGACACTTACCGCTACTATGGCCACTCGTTGAGCGACCCTCGCAACGAATATCGTACGCGCGATGAAGAGACCGCATGGAAAGCCGCCGACCCCATCGTGACTTTTGAAAAGCAGCTCGTCGATTGCGGTGTTTTGGATCAGCCGGGAATTGCCACCGTGGAGAAAAGGGTTCGCGACCGCAACGCGCGGGCTGCGGTGCGCGCGGCGCAGGCTGCCGATCCCCCGGCCGAGGATGTCATCAAGTACATGTACACCGATACGTTTGTCGACAAGGTGCCGGCCGAGTTTGCCAAGGTGGAGATCCTCGAGGCGCTCCCGCCCATCAAGCGTGTCAATGGCGAAATCACCTACCGCGACGCCATCAAGGAAGCCGTTATTGAAGAGATGCGGCGCGATTCACGCGTGATCTTCTACGGTGAAGACGTGGCCGAATACGGTGGGGCTTTCAAGCTCTCCAAGGGTTTACTGGAAATGTTCGGCCGGGCGCGCGTTTTCAATGCCCCCATCTCGGAAGCGTGCATCTGCGGTACTGCCGTGGGCGCGTCCATGATCGGACTGCGGCCGGTGGTGGAATTGATGTATATGGACTTCCTGTTGATGTCGGGCGATCAGGTGGGCAACCAGGCATCCAAATGGCATTACATGTCGGGAGCGCAGGTGGAGGTGCCCATGGTACTGCGCGTATCGGTGGGCGCGGGCAAAGGGTACGGCGGGCAGCACTCGCAAACCCTGGAGTCAACGGTGGTGCACGTTCCCGGCCTCTACGTCGCCTATCCCTGCACGCCTTACGACGCAAAGGGCATGATGAAGTCGGCCATTCGGGACAACAACCCGATTATGTTTATCGAGTCGCAGGGCCTCTACAACGAGAAAGGCCCCGTGCCGACAGAAGAATACCTGGTGCCTCTGGGCGTAGCGGACGTGAAGCGCACCGGCAACGATATTACGCTGGTCGCATACGGACCCGCGGTCCCGCTGGCGCTAAAGGCCGCAGCCCAATTGCAGAATGAATCCGGTGTAAACGCGGAAGTGATCGACCTTCGCTGCCTGGTGCCGTTCGATGTCGAAACAGTACTGAAGTCAGTGCAAAAGACCGGGAGCTGCGTGGTGGTTAGCCAGGCCGTAAGCATGGGCAGCTTTACCGGGGAAGTGGCATCGACGATTCAGCAACAAGCTTTTGACTATCTTGATGCGCCAGTGGTGCGTGTGGGCGCAAAGAACGGTATCGCTCCGCAATCGCACGTGCTGGAGGCGGTCTTCTACCCTCGCGTGCAAGACATCGTCGCGGCCGCTCGATCAATATTGTAAAGGCGAGAATCGAAACTCGAAATTTGAAACTCGCCGCGAATTTCGAGTTTCAATCTTCGAGTTTCGGCCTTTCGAGGAACATTTGCATGGTTAAAGCTGTGATCATGCCCAAATTAGGGCAATCGGAAGAGACGGTCAAGATCGTCCAATGGCGCAAAAAGTTGGGCGATAAGGTCACCAAGGGCGACATCCTTTTTGAAATTGAGACTGACAAGGCCGTGCTGGAAGTCGAGAGCTTCTATGAGGGCACGCTGCTGAAAGTAATTGCGGGAGACGGTGTGACCGTCCCTGTGCAAACAACAGTGGCTTTCGTCGGAGATCCCGGAGAGCCGGTTCCGGAAGTCGCCTTACCTCAGTCCGAGGTCCGAAGTCCGAAGTCCGAAGCCAAGCCGTCCAATGCGCGTCCCACTCAGGGGTCCATCCCTCTCCCAGGGGATAGGGTGCCTGACGCAGGAGGGCAGGTGAGGGGTCTCTTCCCCGCCCAAGTGAGTTCAGCGGGATCTTGTCAGACTGCTACGGCAATCGCGGGGCCTCAGTTATTCCGCATCAGTCCCCGCGCCGCGAAATTGGCGAAGGAGTCTGTTATCGATCCCACTCCGATTGTGGGCACGGGACCCGGCGGGCGAATCGTAGAGCGCGATGTAAAACTGTACCTCGAAGCCCAGGGTTATGGCCGCCTGCGCATCACCCCCACAGCGAAGAAACTGGCGGCGCGCGAAGGAATCAATCTGCTGAGCCTCGCGCCGAAAGAAGACGGCAGCCAGACCTCCGTGGCCGACATTGAACGCCTTGTGGCGGAGCGGCCCAAGCCCATGTCGCGCATGCGGCAGATCATTGCCCAGAGGCTAACCGAGAGTTACACCCACGCCCCACATTTCTTTGTGACGGTTTCCGCCGATGTGACGGAGCTGGAGTCCTTGCGCGCTGAACTGAAGGCGCAGGGCACAGCATTTACGCTGACGGACTTTATCCTGAAAGCCGCGGCGCTGGCTCTGGAACAGTTCCCTGTCGTCAACAGCACCTCCGACGGTGAGAGCATCCGTTTGCGCAGCACAATTCACTTGGGCCTTGCCGTGGCGCTGGAGCAAGGACTGGTGGTGCCGGTGATTCGCCAGGCCAATGAACTGACCCTGGCGGAAATTCACGCGCGGGCACAGGAGCTTACCGCGAAGGCGCGGGCGGGTCAGCTTACCCCGGCGGAGATGACCGGCAGCACGTTTACCATTTCCAATCTGGGAATGATGGACGTGGAGAACTTTACCGCCATCATCAATCCCGGCGAGAGCGCCATTCTTGCCGTCGCCACCAC
>JARLGN010000354.1 GCA_031292775.1 Acidobacteriota bacterium
ATCGAGGACGCATGCCAGGCTCATACCGGCGCGTGGCGCAACCGGCGGGTCAGCACGGTGGGCGACTTGGGCTGCTTTAGCTTCCAGGCTTCCAAGAACCTGAATTCGGGTGAGGGTGGGGCAATCCTGACTTCCAACCCGGACCTGCACGAGTTTTGCAAGAGTTTCCAGAATCAGGGTCGCGGTCCCGCCGGGGCCACATTCGCGTATGCGCGTCAGGGATCAAACCTGCGCATGACTGAGTTTCAGGCCGCGCTGCTGTTGCAACAATTGACTCGCCTGGAAGAGCAATCCCACGTGCGGGAGCAAAACGCCGCGTACCTCACCAGCCTGCTGCGCGAGATCCCGGGAATCTCCCCGGCCCGCATGTACGAGGGCACCACCCGGAATGGCTACCACCTCTATATGCTCCGCTATGATAAGGCGCACTTTGCCGATCTGCCGCGGGCGCGCTTTCTTGAGGCCCTGGCAAAGGAAGGAATACCTTGCGCGAGCGGCTATACCCCTCTGAACAAAGAGCCCATGGTAAAGGAGACGCTCAATTCCCGCGCGTACCGGACGATCTATTCCGAACGAGAGGTTGCTGAATGGGAAGAGCGCAATCAGTGTCCGGAGAACGACAAGCTGTGTGAGGAAGCTGTGTGGTTCTTCCAAACGATGTTGCTCGGCTCTCGCCAGGACATGGACCAGATTGCTGAAGCTATACGGAAAATCCAGAAGCAGGCAGGGCAACTCGCCCGTTCCTAATGGGGAATTGGTGCCCGACTCCGTATCGCCGGCATCTTTCCGGCACCGGAAAATGGCGCTTGGATGGCGTCGTTACAGCGGTTGAGCGTCAATGTGTTCTGCAATCATCTGCAGGTCTCAAGTCTAAGCGGAATGATCTTAGCCTCGATAACACCTGACCGGGATTCTCCCATCCCCGGGCTGTGGGGCTGCAATGCTCGATTCATAGGACATCTGTGGTAATGTTGAACTTCATAAGTCCACGGCGTTCCGGGTAGATACGGCGGCCAGACTGGTTGATGTACCCGTTCGTTTCTGAAGCCGACTTGAACTGTCCTATTGGCGGCAGGGCTTCTGCAAAACCCCACCAGCTTCGGGATCCCGTCCTTTTCGCCTTTTCGTTGGCGAATTTATGAGACCAAAACACATCACCCAAGTTTTTGCAGGGGAGCAAAATGGCGATGAAAGCGTTGTTCCTGGAAGGCATTCACGAAGATGCAGTAGCAAACTTTTCTCGCGCCGGCTATGAAGTCAGGACCCTGCCGGGAAGCCCGGATGGGGCGCTACTGGTTCAGGAGATCCGGGACGTTAGCGTGCTCGGTATCCGGTCCAAGACAAGGATCACCAAGGCTGTTCTTGAATCTGCTTCCGAACTGCTTGTGGTCGGTGCGTACTGCATCGGAGTCGAGCAAATTGACTGCGCCAGCTGCACCGAACAGGGTATCGCTGTGTTCAACGATCCCCACAGTAACACCCGTTCCGTGGCCGAACTCGCCTTGGGCGAAATCATAATGTTAGTGCGGCGGGTTTTTCACAGCAGCCTCGCTCTTCACTGCGGCGATTGGCACAAGAGCGCGAAGGGTTGCCATGAGGTTCGCGGCCTGACGCTCGGAATCGTGGGCTACGGTAAGATTGGCTCGCAACTTTCTGACTTGGCAGAAGCTATTGGGATGAAAGTGGTCTTCTGCGATGTGACGGAGGTCCTGGCCCGAGGGAACGCAAAGAACTGCACGTTCTCGGAGCTGCTGCAAACCGCAGATGTGGTTTCCCTTCACGTTGACGGCAAGCCTCAAAACAGGAATTTCTTTGGTGAAGAAGAATTCCGGAGCATGAAAAGGGGATCATGTTTCCTCAACTTAAGTCGAGGCTTCGTGGTGAACCATGAAGCCCTCGCGGAAAACCTGAAGAGCGGTCATCTGAGCGGGGCGGCCATGGATGTTTTCCCCGAAGAGCCGGCGAGCGAAGGACATTTTTCCAATTCGCTCCAGAATCTTCCCAACGTCATTCTGACGCCCCACATCGGAGGGAGTACCGAAGAAGCGCAGCAAAGTATTGGACAATTCGTTTCGGCACAGATGTGCCGTTACTTACAGACTGGCGATACCAGACTCAGCGTCAATCTGCCAAACTGCCGGCTGGAGAGCGCCCCGCAGAATCACAGGCTGGTGCATATTCATAGGAACATTCCCGGAATGTTGCTCGCCATAAACCGGGTGTTCGCGGAACGGGGTATCAACGTGGAACGACAAATCTATGACACCAAGGGCGCTGTCGGGTATGCCATTCTGGATATCAATCGTGAGTGGGACGACGGTCTCATCGCTGCGCTGCGAGCGATACCTAGCACCATCAGATTCAGGGTCCTTTACTAATTCATCGCAGCGCGCTTCCCAAACCCTCGGGGCGTCAATCGTGTTTCAAGGTTTGGTATGTCTTTCGACATCCCGCCGACGGCGCGTGCCGAAAGCACCGAAAGCCATCGCGTTGGAGAAATTTTAACGCCGAATCTGGGTGAGTTCTCGGATTCCGAATTGAAGCTAAATACCTTACCTGCAATGGTTCTGGTGAGCCGTGAGGGAATCGAACCCCCAACCTACTGATTAAGAGTCAGTTGCTCTGCCAATTGAGCTAACGGCCCATCTGACTCGCAAACACGAACAATTCTAACACAGTTTTCCGAACGCTTGGAAGGCTTCGCGCACATAAACATGGTTCTGGTTCGAATTTTTCAATGCCTTGCATTCCAGCGTCGAACGAATTCACCCGCAATTCTAACAGAGCGGCGACGCATTTGCCCATCAATAACCACGGCGGGCCTCGTCTTAACCGCGACCCTGGTGTTATTCTAAACAGGTGCGCGCCGGCCGGTTCGGGCGCGCAATCGACATCTGACTGGGAGTTGCATGATGAAACTTCTGAATCTTGAATTTACTCGCATAGCTCATGACACCTTCAAAATCAAAGGATCGAGTGTCATCTACACTGATCCTTTTAAAGTGACAGCCCGTGATGAAGCTGACATCGTTCTGATCAGCCACGAGCACTTCGACCACCTCAGCCTGGAAGATCTCAACAAGGTGGTTTTTCCGGGCACTACCATTGTCGCCAGTCCCCTCTGCAAGGATGGGATCAAAGATCTGAAGGTGAAGCAGGTCCGCTTTCTCGACCCCGGCGGAAAGATCACTGTCGGCAAGGTGGAGATTGAAACCTACCCCGCTTACAACATCAACAAGTTTCGCGAGCCCGGACATCCCTTTCACCCCGTGGGAGAGAAACGGTTGGGCTTCCTGTTCACGATGGATGGCACGCGCGTATATTATGCCGGCGATGCGGACTTCATCCCGGAGATGAACGATATCGCCTGCGACATCGCGCTGCTGCCGGTTTCAGGAACGTATGTGATGACACCGGAAGAAGCCGCGGAAGCCGCATTGGCCATCCATCCCAAGATCGCCGTTCCCATGCATTACGGGGCGATTGTGGGAAGCGACGCTGACGCCATCAAGTTCAAGAACCTGGTAAAGCACTGCCAGGTCGAGATCATTTAAGGATCGGATCATTTGATCATCGGGCCATCGAGCCATTGAGTGAATCTGCGATATAGCGATTTTGTGATTTCAGGGCATGGTAGTTTTTGCATTCGTTCAATCACCCGATGGCCCGAGGTCCAAATGGCCAAATGGCCCGATCAGCAAATCGCTCAATGGGAAGCGGCCCACGCCAGCCCGTCCGCGTGGTGCCCGGCGTCAATCAGTTGCACGCTCCAGGTTTTCAGATCAATCGCCGCAACCTTCTGGCTCACATCGCAGGAGACATACGCCACTTGACCGTCGGGCCGCAACAGAACTTCCTGCGGCGCTTTGGGCACATCAACTGAGCGCGCCACGCTCATCGTACTCAAATCCACCACCGCCACCTTGCCAACTGTGGGCAGCGTAACCAGCAGCCATTTCCCATCCAGCGTCGCGCCGGTACCGTAAGCAAGTCCCTCCAGAGGAATCCATTTGGTAACTTCGTTGGTTGAGGTATCGATGACGGCGAGTTGCGGCTGGGTCTGGTCGGCGGTGAATACCCAACGGTCGTCAACGGAAAGTGCTATCCGCTGAGCGTGCGGGGAGACGTGAATCAACGCGATTTGCTGGCGCGCATCGAGATCCAGCACGCTGATGGTGCCGACGTGCACATTGGACGTATAGCCGCGCTTGCCGTCATGGGTAATGGCCAGCATATGGGATTCCGGCTGGCCCGTGGGCACTGAACCAATAACGTGCAGGTTGGCCGGATCGATGATGGTTACGGACTGGCCGAGTTCCGTAGTCACGTAAAGCAACCCATTCTCAGGCCCAAATACCGCGCAGTGGGGCCGCAATCCTTTTCCCAAGTTGATGGTGTCAACCAGTTTGCGAGTGGCGATGTCAATCACCGCGATGGTGCGGCCGTCGGTGCCGGGCGAACCCACGCCCGAATTGCCGTAGATGGGAACAAACGCGCGCCTGCCGTCAGGCGAGGCAGCCAATTCGTGGCCGGTCACGCCGCCTTCATTCACTGTGGCGATTTGCTTGCCCTCTACAGGATCAATAATACCCAGCGTGTGATCGCCTTTATTGGCAACCAGCAAAAGCCCGGGTGATGGGGTGGAATCGGTTTGAGCGGATGCGCACATAGCCACCGCCAGGAATGCCCCTGCGCTAAGCAGCAAACGGAAAGTCCAGCTCGTCATACCAAACCCTCCTGAATTGTGGATGCGCTGGCGCCCCTTTAAACTTTCGGCAGGAGGAAATTCTATTCCATCGGCAGAGCAAGTTCAATCGCTGGCTTCAGCAACTTCGCGCAGAGCGGTGCATTCCGGACAAGGGCAAAGCGCGCGGAGGTGGGTGAATGCATAGATGCCGCTCGAGTGGCCGTCACTCCAATAAATCTGCAAGGCATAGCGGCCCACCAAATCGGCACGCTCGGGGTGCAGTGGCTTCTGGCCAAGAATCGGCAACCCCCCGATGGCCTGCTCAGGCACCGGAGCCTCTTCACCGCAAGTCGCGCAGGGACACTTGCCCCGCAGATAGCGATAGGGGTACACGCTCTCATGGCCGTCGGACCAGTGAATGGCCAAGGTGTTGTTACCCGCAGCGAGTTTGATCTTCGTCGGTGTTGGAGGCATTGCGGTAAACAAGTTTTCAGTTGTCAGCAATCAGTCATCAGTAGGATCTCGGCGTGCCGGCTCCAGGTTCTGACTGAAAACTGAGGACTGATGACTGCCTTACTCGATAGATATCTCATCCCCCGTCTTCGAATCCGCGACAACAATCTGCGACACCAGGGCTTCGGCAACCTCCTGGAACGCTTTGCCGTAGATCGTCGAATCGTCCAGCGCCACGGGCTTGCCGGAATCGCTCTGTTCGCGAATTGACATGTCGAGTGGAATCTCGCCCAGAAACGCGTAGTTGAGCTTCTTGGCAGCCTCGCGCGCGCCGCCGTGGCCGAAAATCTCCTCGCGGTGGCCGCATTGCCGGCACACGTGGTAGCTCATATTTTCCACGACGCCGAGGATGGGCACGTTCAGTTTTTGAAACATGGCAATGGCTTTCGATGCCACGCTTAATGCCAGATCCTGCGGTGTGGAAACAATCACCGCTCCCGTCAATGGAATGCTCTGGGAGAGACTTAGTTGAATGTCGCCCGTGCCCGGGGGCATATCCATGAGGAGATAGTCGAGTTCTCCCCAGCGCACGTCGCCCAGAAATTGCTGGATGGTTTTGTGCAGCATGGGTCCGCGCCAGATCACGGCCTCGTCCTTGGGCAGGAAAAACGCCATGGACATGATCTTAATGCCGTACTCCTCAGGCGGTTCGATCCTGCCCTCGACCACGGACGGCACGCCGGTTCCACCCATCAGGACGGGAACGCTAGGCCCGTAAACGTCGGTGTCCATCAAGCCCACTTTGGCGCCGGCGCGGTTTAACGCCACCGCCAGGTTTGCCGCCACCGTGGATTTTCCTACTCCGCCCTTGCCGCTGGCAATCGCGATGGTGTGCCTTACCTGCGGAATCAGCGAGTGTCCGGCAGTGCGCGCCGGAGCTTGCTCCACCACTTGGACTTGCACGTTGGCAACTCCCAACGCCGACACCGCCGCACGCGCCTGCGCCACCAGTTGATCTCGCGCCGGACCGGCGGGCGCGGTCAGTTGCAGCGCGAAAGACACACGGCTGTCACCAACTTCCAATTCCTTGACATAGCCCAGCGTAACGATGTCGCGCCCAACGTTGGGGTCCTTCACCACCCGAAGGGCGTTCACCACATCTTGCGGGCTGACTTGGCTGCTCATGCGTGTTCTCCGTCAACGTTTTGGCAATGGCTAAAACAACCATTCTGGAGTGCAGGGGAGGGTTTGTCAAACATCGCGTGGACGCCTTGCTCCAGGTTCTGGTCTCCGGAATTAACTTCGCCTTCCCATCCCGCTTCCGAGTGCTTGCACGCCCATAACGCTCTCGACGCTCGCCATGCAACTAACTGGCTTATTTTTCATCAACATCGCGAGATAAAAACTGTATGTTATTTGTTTTCATCAACATCGCGAGAAGGCCAATATCTGGCATTTTTTCTACATGTTTTTTCAACAACATCGCGAGACTAACCTGAAATATTCATTCCCCTTTTTTTCCCGCTAACAAACGGCTTAACACGACTAACTGCTTTAATTTCATTTACTTATTTTTTTGCCGACCTCGAATGAGCACTCGCTAACTGTATTTGTTATCATCAACATCGCGAGAGAACGCGGTGTTATGCCATTCCCTGCTCTCACCGTCAGTATCGATTCATCCGCAATCAGACTTGGTGTGGCGCCCTAGATCTGAACCCGCACCTGCCGCCCTTCTCCGCCTCCCCGTGCGCCCCCCGCGGGGGTAATAGGCTAGGATACCGGAGCCGGCGGCGCCCGTCAAGAACAAAATGGCCTAGGTTGCAAGGCCTATTGATGGGGAATATACACGGGAAGGCGGAGCGCCCCGCCATCACGAATTCGACATCGAAACTAAGGATACATTTCCCCTCGCCCCCTTGGGGGAGAGGGGGGACCGCAAGGCGGGGGGTGAGGGGGTTCGTACCAAGCTGAGAATCATTTGCCATAGCCGTCAAAGCAGGTCCAGACGCCAAAATTAAAAGCCCTAAGCTTCGGCAGCGATCCAATAGACCCCAGAGTCTTTGACCCCCTCACCCGTCCTGCCCCGGCTGATGAAAACGCCGGTTGCAGGCCACCCGCTCCCCCAGGGGGGCGAGGGCATTGAATTTCCTCGATCTCCGCGGGAAGCAGGTTGGCTTGACCGCCTGCTTGAGAAAGAACCCCAGCTTCCCCGCATGGCCAGCTCTTGTGCTGCACCTCATTCCCAACTTGACGCGATCTGTTTTGGATACGAGTGACCAGCCCACCAGCACGACCTTGACGAAAAATTGGTTTCGGTCGGCACGAATTGGAGAACACTTCTACTCAACGGGCTCCTGCATTGAAAAGAAGTGTTAATCGCCCCGCACGCCGGGGCGGGGCGGGTTTCACCATAATCTCGACATCCCTCCCCAGTTTTGTCAGGCAGCGTAGCAGCAGGCGTTCTGAAACCCCTCGAAATTGCCCTTTCAGCAAGTTCGAAACCTTCGGTTGGGTCAGGCCCAAAAGTGTTGCGCCGCCCTCCTGGGTAAGGCCACGTTCACGTATGAGGTCGGCGATATTGGTCACAAGTTGTGCCTTCACCGCCATGTCATTTGCCTTTTGCCTTTGATTTTGGTGTTCTGATTCAGGTATTTCGATCTTGGAACCGACACAACCTCGCACAACCATCCCCATCAGGCCGAGGCCCGGCATCGACGGAATAGTGCTTCATATCTCCAATTGACCCCGCGCGCGGATTCTTTTATTGTTTGGCAAGCCTGGGGTGGGAAATGATCCGTCCGCTCCGGGTGGGCATTTACCTCTTCCATGAATACTCCTGAAACTGTTTTGGACACGACGGCTGCCGTATCCGTCCCGCCGCAATTGCTGCGGGCTCTCGGCTGGTGGGAAGCCACGGCCATAGTGATTGGGGTCATGGTAGGCACGGGCATCTTCATTGTGCCGGCGCAGATTACCCGGTCCATGGGCACGCGCGATGCCGCGCTCTGCGTCTGGGCAGTCACAGGGGTATTAAGCCTTTTCGGCGCGCTCTCTTTTGCGGAATTGGCCGCGATGATGCCGCAGGCCGGCGGGCAGTACGTTTACCTGCGCGAGGCTTACGGATCCCTGACGGGTTATTTGTGCGGCTGGTCGTTCTTCGTCGCGGCGCAAACTGGTGGCATCTCCGTACTGGCTGTGGGGTTTGCCGAGTATGCCCATGAGTTCCTGCCCCTCACGCCCTGGGAGCAGAAGGCGGTTGCCGCCGCGTCGATCGTGCTGCTGACAGCGGTCAACTACCGCGGCGTCCGCGAAGGTGGCATTCTGCAGTCGATCCTAACGGGGCTGAAGTTGGGCGCCCTTGCCGTAATCATCCTGCTGGGTTACGTGCTGGTAAAGGGATTGCCGGGGGGGCCGGCAGAGCTCGCGGCACCCACCGGGCATCGCTTCGCGGCCTCGTTCGGCGTGGCGATGGTCGGCGCCTTCTGGGCCTATGAAGGCTGGAACGCCTGCACGTTTGCGGCGGGTGAGGTGAAGCGCCCGGAGCGCAACGTTCCCCTGGCGCTGATTCTGGGCACCGGCGCGGTGATCCTCCTCTATCTGTTACTGAACCTGGTTTACTATCACGTGCTGCCCCTGGATCAGGTGGCTCGCTCGTCGCGTGTGGGTGCGGACGCGGCGGTTCGCATCTTCGGCCGCACAGGGTCGTACATCGTCTCACTGCTAATCATCATTTCCACGCTGGGGAGCCTGAACGGCAGCATCCTGGCCGCGCCGCGCGTGTACTACGCCATGGCCAGGGATGGTCTGTTCTTCCGTTGGTGCGCGCGCGTGCATCCGCGCTTCCACACTCCCCATATCGCGCTGCTGGTGCAGGGCGCGTGGGCGATCATCATGGTAGCGGCGGGGACATACGAACAGCTTTTTACTTACGTCATCTTCGCAGCATTTGTGTTCTATGCGTTGACGGCGCTGGCGGTGATCGTGTTGCGGCGCACACGGCCGGATGCTCCCCGGCCTTACCGCGTGTTCGGGTATCCCTATGTGCCGATTATTTTCGTGCTGGGTTCCGCTTGGTTCCTCGTGAACACCTTGATGGAAGAACCGGTGGAGGCGGGATGCGGCGCCATTATGCTCGGCGTCGGTGCTGTGGTGTACTGGTTTTGGAAAAGAAAAGCCACGCCGGGGGCGAATCCTGGCGATTCTCCCCCGTTATCTCCCACGTAAACACAACCAGAAACCGCCGCTACCTGGCGGTCTTAACCTTGGCAAGCAACGTACGCGCCTGAGCCTGGAAAGGTCCAGGCAATGCTATGGCCTTGTTCAAAGCCTCGGCAGCGGCGCGATGGTTGGCGGGGTAACCCCTTTCATAGGCAAAGGCCAGGTAGTACAGGGCCTGACCTTGCAGCGCCGGGTTGCCCTCCAGGAGGCTGCTGGCAGTCTTGAGTTCATCAATTGCCGGAGCCAGCTTCGTGGTCTTCTCCGCCTTCATCAATTGGGCGTAGCCCAGCGTCAGGTGTGCCATTCCCAGTTGGTTGTCAATATCCTTCTTAAACGCCGCATCATCAACCCCCTCGGGTTTCTTCAATCCCTGCGCGGCAGTCAGGGCTTTCTGCGCGTAACTGGCGCCTTTTTCCGGAGAGGGGTGAGGCAGGTAGAAAGCATAGATCAGGCCCAGGGTGTTCATCGCCACAACATTGTTGGGATCAGTGGCAATGGCTTTGTCGCCGTACTCAATGGTCTTATCCAGATTCCCCTGCCGCTGATACGCCTGAAAGTAGATCGTGTTCACCTGCGTCGCGTTGTCCTTCTCCACGTCAGGATAGGTCTTCAGGAAGGGCTCAAGCACCTGTATCTGTTTCGCCGGATCGGTGATGCGTGGCAAGACTTGGAAGAAAGCCCACACCGCATAGTCGTGACTATCTTTGCCCAGTTCCTGGCTGTCCTTCTGAATCTTCGCCCATTCCTCATCGGTAGCCTTGGCAGGACGTACCGGAGCGGCAGTCTCCTCTTTGGCCTGGTCCGGGACCTTATTAATGACATCGAAGATCGTGTCACTCACCTTGGTGCTGGAAGCATAGGCGCGCATGAGAGTGAGATAAAGATTCAGATCTTTATAGTTTGCCGCCAGGTCCTTTTCCGCGTATTCAATGGACTTGTCGTATTCCTTCAACTTCAAATTGATCATCGAGTAGTATTCGTTCACGCAAGGCATGAAGGACGAGTTGGCATGATCCTTGGCAAAGGCATCGAGAGCATCGAGTTGATCTTTCGGGTTTTCTGCTCCGTTGGCGGCAAGCATCAGATGATCCTCATCCGTGTTCACCGCAACCGTAAAGCTGGGGCAAGGCTGTTGCGCCATCAGCGGCAAGGCCATCATTCCGATTCCAATAAATAGGAACACACATAAATGTTTATGCATAAAAGCCTCCGGTTCAGGACGAAATCCGGGATTAGGGTGTCCGCCCGAGACGAGGCACAAACCGCGGAACCGACCGCCGATAGTCTTCGTATTGTGGTCCATATTGGTCCAGGAGTTCGCGCTCCTCAAGGGGTGCAACGATTTGATACAACAGGACGTTCAGAATTGCCAGCAAAAAAATTGGGTACGCCCCGGTCAGGAATGCCACGCTTACCATCATCAGCATGTAAAGCAGGTAACGCGGATGGCGGACGCGCCCGTAAATGCCCGCGCGAATCACCCCGCACAAGCGATGTTGCGGATTGATTTCCGTCAGGCCCGCCAACCGCCGCCAACCAAAGGCATGCCGCGTCTGCCCGTCGAGCCATTGCGCCACGATAAAAAGAATGCCACCCACAATCCACGTCAGCGCATTACGCTCCACGCGCCGGGAAAACAACTGATGACGTGAAATCACAATCCCCGCCGCGAAGATCAGCCATACCGGCAACGCCACCCAGAACGCACGGTTCCCCATACGCCGCCAGAAGCCAATGGCAGGGTGAAACACAAACCAGAAGAAGGGGATCCAGAGAAGCAGGATCAGATAAAAGAGGGCAACGTAATCAATGAGGTGAAGAAATCCGCCGACGAGCGAGATGTGGCCGGAAGTGATGGAATGCATAAAAGAAAGTCCCAAGTCCGAGGCGTCGGCAGAGGGCATCATAGCTTAAAGTTCGGGATCCTATCAGCCGCCGCCATTTTAACCCAAAATTTCGCCCGATCCGTGTCCGATACGAGCAGGCTTGACGCAATGCTAACTGCTAAAGCTAGCTGGGCCCAACTCAACCCCCTCACCCCCGGCCCCCATAGGCGCCAAAATAAGTGCCGTTGGCAGCCAGCCTGCGAAGCGGGCGGAAGATCGTCACTACTGTCCAAAACAGGGGGAATTTGCTGTTTTGGACAAGCTAAGTCCTGCGTTTTGAGCACTCACCCTTTAAGCCTTGGAGGAGGTCTCTCTTGCCGGTAACGATCCTGTCCAAGACAGCGGGGGGTGCGAAGGGTTGCAAGAACGAGCCGCAAAGAAGCTCAAACTCGCCATTTATGGCCTTGTCGAGAGAATTTCAGCCGTCTAACGTCAGGCCACAAAGCTGCTTTCCTGTCCAAAACAGCAACGGCCGAAAAGTTATTTTGGACACGAGTGGAAGATCGTAGCCCACGGCGCAAGCCGTGGGTAAATTGGCACGACATCGCGCCCGAGCCCCGTAAGGGGCGAAAGAAATCGCGGTTAGAACAAGCGGCGGAGTCGTTTTCTTCATCGGTTGACTCCATGGTGTAGGGATGTGAGATCACGGTAACGATGGCTTCTTTCGCCCCTCTGGGGCTGGGGGAATCATGGGGTGCCCCCTACACCCATAGCTCACGCTATGGTCTACGATCTTTCGCCCGCTTGGCGGGCTCGCTGCCCATGGTGCTTATTTTAGCGCCTATGGAGGCCGGACCTACGCCCGCCGAAGGGATATAAGGGAACTGGAAGGGCCATGGGTTTCGGCCCGCGGGCGGGTGAGGGGGTGGCATTGTTACCGATTACCACCCAATGCCCTGAATTCCATTTAAGTGAACAGCCTTGGGGCTCGACGCCCAAAATTACATGTACAATACTTCAGACTTGGGACTGGGGACCTCGGACTTCGGTCTTTGATAAACGGAGGCGCGCGATGCAGCACCTGGCGTGGGAGAGTGTTAAGAAAGAGGTTTTGAACGACAAGCTCTGGCGAAAGCTGGTCACTGGCGGCAAAGCAATGGTGGCACAACTCGGACTGGCCAAGGGTTGCGTGGTACCGCTGCACCATCATGAAAGCGAGCAAATCAGCATGGCGATGCAAGGCGCATTGAAGTTTGACGTGGGGGGCCGTGAAGTGGTGGTGCGCGCCGGCGAGGTGCTGGTGATACCCCCCAACATTCCTCACAGCGCCCTGGCAATTGAAGATTCGATCGCGATTGATGTGTTTAGCCCCATCCGTCAGGATTGGCTGGACGGATCGGACCAATATCTGCGGAAGTAGCTTTGCCCGGCAAGTCGTGGGAACGAGAGCCGGAGTGAAACCAAACCTGGTCTTACCTTCGCACCATCGGTGTGTCGTTCCCTTTCCCGTCGGTGGTCATGAAAGGTACGAGCCCGGAAGATACCTCGCGTTGGGCAATTACGATGATCTTGTTGTTTTCGGTCTGAACACGTGCTCTGGCCCCGGCATACAACTGATGGGCGCGTTTAGCCGCCACCAGGATGAAGCGGAATTTGCTATCGATACCCTGTGGAAGTTCCATTGTCGATCTCCCTCCGCATGCTGCCAGACTTGTGGATCCGGCACTGCCTGAATCGGATCTTGAAACCGAACGCATCTGCCGTCGGCAGGGATAGACTCTTGCGCATACTCCCCGCCGCGCCTTGCCAGCCAGTTGGCACATTGCGCTACAGTAGCGTTGCTTTACAGGCCGCAGAAAAGGACCGCAACAAAGCCATCAAGGACGAAGCGAAAGAATGCCCCGATATTGCCAGGATAGTCATCTGCGCAGGCGTACCCCTGAGCCCAATTGTGCTCATCAGGAACGCCGGGGCGGTCTTGCTTAACCCGTCCGCCCAAAGAGATTTTCGGCCGCGGGTTGGCGCCCTATAGGGCGACTTTCAGGTTTACTGCAACCCTCCAACCCGTCGGCGCAAAAATGTTGAATCTTAGTAATCTCGTCTGCGGCTGAAGTTGTCGCGGCCACCACCGCCACCACCGCGGGGGCGGGCAAAATCAGTACGCGGGGGACGCGCTTCATTAACGGTCAAGGGGCGGCCGTCAAGAGACTGTCCGTTCAAGCCGGCGATTGCACGCTGAACATCTTCGCCTTCAGCAAGCTCGACAAAACCAAAGCCGCGAGGCGTCCCGGTCATCTTGTCGCGAATCACCACGGCGGAGGCGACTTGAAAGCCTGCATTGGTCACAAACTCGTTAAGGCCTTGATCGGTGGTGCTGTGGGGTAAATTTCCTACAAAAAGTTTCGTTGCCATAGATTTCTCTGTTCCTCTCAGGTGGGACGGCCTCATGGGCCCGATCCCTCATGTTGTGCTTTCGGTTATAGATCCCCGGGACGCTGCCCGAGGCGCCCTGGAAATGCCAGTCCAAGGGCTTGTTGTTCCAGTCTGGCCGCGTTCGCCAGGCGATGCAAATTCTCAAAGACTTCCCACTGCGACGCCACCCCTCTACGCGGCAAGATTCGAAATTCCGCGCTTCGCTTCGTTCGCCAAGGAAATGACAGCCCAAGATGCCCGCTGGTGTGAATTAGCGTGCCCGGAGGGTGTCGCTTGCTCCCTAGTCCGGCGGAGCTCTTCAATGCCGTTCGGCCTGAGAGACATCCACTGATGGCTTGCGAACCTGACAACCTCCTTGGTTGTCTTGTAGGGGATGCAATGCGAGATAACCAGACTTAGTTCAGGAGACTAAAGGTGTGCCTAAGAGGGGCTGTTCTCATTAACTAAGGTAGGTGAATTAGCCCTTTTTGTCAAGCCTATAATGATCTTCTGGACGATTCTTCCATGGCTAACCGTTGTCAG
>JARLGN010000008.1 GCA_031292775.1 Acidobacteriota bacterium
AAGAAGTCCGGCTGCGGGGCCTCCAGGTCAATAATCCCGATCAAGCGGCCCTTGTGGATCAACGGAACCGCCAACTCGGAGCGCATCGCCGCCAGGGATGAAATGTACGCAGGGTCGTTCTTGACGTCATTCACCAGGACTGAACGCCGCGTCTGCGCCGCCCGGCCCACAATGCCCTCGCCCACCTTGATTCGCAAATTCCGGATGATCTCGCGGGGATGGCCCAGGCTGAAATGCACGCGCAACTCCTGCATCTTCTCGTTGAGGAGAAAAATTGCGAACACCTCGTAATCAATGGCGCGTTTTATGATCTCCGCAATACGGCCCAGCAACTCGTCGAGGTCGAGCGTGGAGTTGATCTGCTCGCCGACCTCGATCATCAGGGTCAGGAGCTCCGTCAACTCAAGCGGCCGGGATGTTGAGCGGCTGGTTTCTGCCATGGGCGTTGTGCTGCATTCTGGGTGCTGCTGGCTGGGGAATTGTTAAGTGTAAAGGGTAAAGTGTAAGGTATAAAAGGGCTTTATACCTTATCGCTTACCCTTTAGCCTTTATCCTACCCATAACGGCCTCCAGCACCCAGCACCTGATACCTAACACTAACAACCACCATCCTACTCCGCTGACTTCTATCGCCAAGGGGAGTAAGCGTGTTTACAAGGTTGTTTCGCTGCAAAGCCTTCATTTTAGCATAGTGGGCAGGCGTGGCTGCGAGGCTTCGGGGGTTGGGTAGGTTTTGGGTGTGTTGACCATTCGTTCCGAGTGCGATGTCATTGAAGTTGATCATCAGAAAATTGACCGGCTGGCGCAGAGCGCAGCTCTGCGACTCATTTGTGTTGCTCGCGATATCGCAGAGTTTCACTCTGCGCCAGCCAGTCGATTCCGCTTGACAATTGGCAGCAATGTAGACTAGGATAAAACCGTGACAAATGTACGCATCGCTCATGCCACGCAGCCAGCCTTTTCCCTCCCCTTTACAGGCGACTTGTTCCCCGATGTGACGCTGGTGTTTGGCAGGGACAATCGGACCGTTTATGCCCGGGTTCGGGCCAGCGAAAAACAAAAAAAGATGTTAAAAATGAAGGTAGCTCCCGAGAAGTTGATGAAAACAAAGGACCGCACTACGATAGAATGTCACCCACCCCGAGAAGTATATGAAATCAAGTGAGTTAAGTAAAACCCCAAGATCTCGTTGAAAGCAAAGCAGATCATTGCAAAACCCCCAACGCCTTCCCGCAAGATTTCCGCCACCCCGAGATGTTATAGCAAACGAAACCAGTTATTCGCGAGCCGAGATCGTGGGCCACTCGCGAGGCCGGATGGGGCCACTTCACACCGCGTCAGGGTCGTTTGACCCCAAGCGGAAGCCAGGTAGTGGTGTCATTTGGAAGTGGCACGGGTGTCCGAAGGTGTGAAAAAATCCCCAAAAACCTTTTCACCCCTGAGGCACAGAGGCGCAGGGCCATGAAACCAAAGGATTTTTCTCTGTGTCTCAGTGCCTCAGAGGTGAAGATCGTATTTTTTCACAGCTTCTCCCGCCCGTGAACCGTCACGGCCAAGATGGCCGTGCCACAGCAAATGACACCACCACCCGGAAGCCAAGTTCTCTTTCCGTCCAAAATCGCTATAATGGCTCGCGATGCTTATTCTGGCGATTGACACAACGGGTGAGATGGGTGGGGTTGGAATCTACCGAGACGCGGAGTGCCTGGCGTTGGTTCCGAGTCAGGGCCCGGGGGATGGGTACTCCATCATTCTGTTTGAAATGGTGGAGCAGGCGTTGGCGCAGGCCCACGTGGAACTTCGCCAGATCGACCTTTACGCGGTGGCCAACGGGCCCGGTTCGTTTACCGGAATTCGAGTTGGCCTCGCGGCAGCACGCGCGTGGGGAAAGGTCTTTACCCGCCCGGTTCGCGCGGTTTCCGTGCTTGAGGCTATGGTGGGCAAAATGAGCCTCCAACCGGATTGGGCCTTTCCCATCATCGATGCTCGGCGGGGGGAGTTCTTCCTCGGTTGCTTTCGCCGAAACTCTTCTGAACCATCAATCGCCAGCCGGCAGGATTACGAACCCGTGGACACCGGGTGGATCCTCAAGCCGGAACCGCTGCGAGCATTTATTGACGAGCGGCTAACCACCGGTGCGAGTGCCACGTGCGTGGTGCGTGCGCACGACCAGGCTGCCGTTGGTCTGCATGCGGGTCTGCCGCCTTCGCTGAACTGGCAGTCGATTGAAGGCGCTTTAGTGGACTCCATTGCTGCCATCGCCCGGAAGGAAGAGCAATCAAGCCGTCCTTGCCCCGACACGAAATTGGACGCCTACTACCTTCGCCGCCCAGACGCGGAAATCAACTGGAAAGGCTGAGATGGGGCTGGGTACTAGTACTACTACGTTAAGTTATTGACCTCCCCACAGGAGAGGTGCTAAGCTCCGGCGTATGACCGAGAGCGAAATTGAGAAATGTCGAAAGCGCTTGGAACAATTCTTGGCCGACCTGTTGGAGCCGCTGGGGCGACGCGAGCGACGGCACTGGGGTTCGGTCTATGTGCGCGGCTTGCTGCTGGACGGCGAGCGCAAATCCATCGAGCCCCTGGCGGCGCGGTTGCCCGACGGCAACGTGCAGGCGATGCAGCAGTTGATCGGACAAAGTCCCTGGGCATGGGCTCCGGTGTGGGAACGGTTGGCGCAACGGATGACGGCGGAACTGACGCCCGCTCCGGTTTGGGTTGTCGACGACACGGGTTTTCCCAAGCAGGGTCGCCATTCGGTGGGAGTGGCGCGGCAGTATTCGGGCACGCTGGGCAAGACGGCCAATTGCCAAGTGGCGGTGAGCCTGCATCAGGTGGGAGCGGAAGAAAGTACCATTCTGAACTGGCGGCTCTACTTGCCGGAAAGCTGGACGCAGGATCCGGAGCGGCGTGCCGAAGCCGGCATTCCCGCCGAGGTGAAGTTCCAGACCAAGTGGCAACTGGCGCTGGAAATGATCGACGAGGCGCGAGCGTGGGGTCTGCGCTGTGGGGTGGTGTTGGCGGACGGCGGCTACGGGGAAACCACCGAATTCCGCCAAGGGCTGGAAACTCGCCACCTTCCTTATGCCGTGGGCATTCCTTCCACCGTACGGGTGTGGACGAAGCCACCCCGCGTGCAGAAAACGCGGGGGCGAGGACGGCGACCAACGGTTTACCATTACGGCGAGCAGCGGCCCTGCGCGGTGCGGGAAGTGGCGGAGAAGGCGCGGGGGTGGAAGCAGGTGCGCTGGCGAGAAGGGACGAAAGGCTGGTTGGAGTCGCGCTTCTACACGGTCCGCGTCCAGCCCGCGCACGGCTTCGACGAAGGCGACCCGCCCCACCCGGAAGTCTGGCTGTTGGTGGAATGGCCGGCCGGCGAGAAAGAGCCCACGAAATATTTTCTCTGCCACTTGCCGGAATCGTACACCCTGCGGCGGCTGGTGCGCACCGTCAAAAGCCGCTGGAAAATCGAACAGGATTATCAGCAGCTCAAGGAGGAACTGGGACTGGATCACTACGAAGGCCGCAACTGGACGGGCTGGCATCATCACGTCACTCTGGTCATGTTGGCGCATGCTTTCCTGACCTTGGAAATGTTGCGGAGCAAAAAAAACTTCTGGGTGGACCCTGCCACGGACGCGCCGTGAGATCCAACGTCTGCTGTTCACCTGGACCGGCGAGTGTGCGTATTGTGGTAGCGTCATTAACAAGCGATACCGTCCGCCTTAACTTAACGTAGTAGTACTAGTGGTTTGTGGATAGTGGCGAGAAGCGCCGGGCTTAAGCCCGGCATGTGCCGCCCTCAGGGGCGGCGGTAGGCTGTTACTAACCACTAGCCACTATCCACTCGCCACTAATCACAATTGCCGATGATAAAAGAGGGGAAGGAAGAAACCATGAATAAACTTACGCAGCCGCTGGTGAAGCTGGAAGGGGTCACCAAGATATTTTATGCCGATCAGGTGGAGACTCACGCCTTGTCGGAAGTGAGCCTGGAGATTCACTCGGGTGAATATGTGACCGTTGGCGGGCCTTCCGGTTCCGGCAAGTCCACACTGCTTTCCATTCTGGGGCTCTTGGATTCTCCTACTCATGGGCGGCACCATATCAAAGGAAAGCCGGTGGAATCTCTTGACGCTGACGCCCGGGCGCGCATCCGCAATCGCGAAATCGGATTTGTTTTTCAAAGCTTCAACCTGATTGGCGATCTGACTGTATTCGACAACGTGGAGCTGCCTCTCACCTACCGGGGCACAGGCAAAGCCGAGCGCAAGCGCCGCGTGCAGGAATCGCTGGAAAGAGTGGGCATGGCGCACCGAATGCGGCACTATCCCGCCCAACTTTCCGGCGGCGAACAGCAGCGGGTGGCGGTGGCGCGCGCGCTGGCCGGGCGTCCTGCCATGCTGCTGGCCGATGAGCCCACGGGAAACCTGGACTCAAAGAATGCTGAGGCGGTCATGGACCTGCTGCACGAGTTGCACCGCGAGGGCGCGACGATTGTGATGGTGACGCACGACCCTCGCTACGCCCAACACGCGGAACGAACGGTGCATCTGCTCGACGGGCGAATTGTGGATGGAGAGGCGACGACGGGGGCGGTTACCACGGGGAAGGGAAGTGAGGCAATGCAGAATCGGGTGATCCGGTGATCGGGTGATTGAACCATTCAAGCACCTCAGCCCCGATAAGGACGTCGCAGCAAAATCCAGGCCAAGGTTAGACGCCACGTTCTTGACCCCCTCACCCGTCCCGCCCCGGCTGATGAATACGCCGGTTGCGGTCCACCCTCTCCCCCAAGGGGGCGAGGGAAGGAAATCTAAGTCGTCCGACCACCGGATTACCCGATCACGGGATCACCCGATCTACCGATCATCGGATCACGCGATTCCTAAAAGGGGAGGATTATGGGAAAGCCAATCGATCTACTGCAGGGCACGCTGGACTTGTTGATCCTGAAAACGCTGGCGCTGGAGCCGATGCATGGGTGGGGAATTTCACAGCGCATTCAGCAGGTCTCGCGGGACTCGCTGCAGGTGCAACAAGGGTCGTTATACCCGGCGCTCCACCGCCTGGAACAGCAGGGCTGGATTGCGGCGGAATGGGGGGCGTCGGAAAACAATCGCCGGGCGAAATACTACCGGCTGACAACTTCCGGGCGCAAACAACTGGAAGTTGAGACGGCGAAGTGGGCGCGGCTGTCTGCCGCCGTCGCACAGATACTGGAAACGGCGTAGGGACAGAGAAATTCTGAATTATGAATTCTGAATGCTGAAAAGCCACGAGGTGGATTGCGCCACAGAGGTCACGGAGGGCACGGAGAACACCCGCGGACCTACACATCAGGTCCGCATTGCAATACCATGGATTCTTGTTATTTTGGCAAACATCTTTGTGTGCAAGTAGTAAGTGGAAGGCCAAGAGAAGAGACCCCTCATCCGCTTCGTACCTCAGCACCTTCTCCCCTGGGAGAAGGCTGGTAGTTAAATCGCCCTCTCCGAGGGGAGTCCGATTTCAGGTCCGATCGAATCGGACCATCGGACCCCAGAAATCGGGGAGAGTGTCCCGATGCATCGGGACGGGTGAGGGGTCGCTTCGTCCGCCCGCGAAAATCTGGTTGCGGCACTGCCGCGCCGCGCTACGCATTACTGTGTGCTGTCTACCGTTTACTGTCTACCGATCGTCTTACGGCCAAATATTGTTCAGGATCATTGCCAGGCGGATTCCGGCTCTGGCGATTTGTTCGTTAATGGTAGGGGCGACGGCGTCCACGTATTCTTGCGAGACCTTCTCATGAAGGTTCAGCAATCGGGTGGAGACATGGTTGTCTTCGCTGCAACCCTTCACCTCCACGGGCTTTTCCACGGGGTCAGGGACGGGCAGCTTGGCGTACACCACTGAGTTAGCCAGTTCATGGCCTTCCCACACCCAGTCTTCCACGTTGATTCCCGCCTTCTCCCATCCTGCTTCCTGCGACTGGAACTGTTGGTCGAGCGAGGCCGCCCACTGCGCCACGGGTTCCTGCCCTTTCATGTGCTGGATAATGGCGTAATCCCAAATGGCATGCAGATTGGGAGTGTAGGTTTCATGCTGCGGATTCTTCTCCACCGGAGGGTTGCCGAAGAAATCGATAGGGACGCAATTGCCTCCCATATCGTTGTTGGTGACGCAGTGCAGCGGCTGGTGAAGATCACCCACAAAGTGGATGACAAACCGCAGCGCGTCCGCCCTCTCGCGGGGGTCGGTGCTGTCGCTGCGGAGCAATTCGATTTGATGACTGAGGGCGCTGGTAACGCATCCGGTTTCGGCGGGACAGGATTCCGCCACGGCGCCGCGGGGCGCGTCGCGGGGAACGTCAATGTAATGCCACGGACTCGCTTCCGGCCGTACCTTGCGGAGGTCGTCCGCCCAAGTGGCGGAATCGGCCATCAAGTCGAGTCCCTGGCTGGAGCAAAAACGGGGTAGCGCGGGGTCAATCGGCTGGCTCTGCAAAAGCTTGCTTGCCATCTCCAGGGCGTGCGCGTTCATGTGCTT
>JARLGN010000355.1 GCA_031292775.1 Acidobacteriota bacterium
AGGTCCGACATGACAAATGAGAAGACCGACAAGCCCAAGAGCGATTTCAATCGGCGAACCTTTATGGGTGCGGTTGCCGTTGTTGGCGCCGGAGCGGTGCTGGCCAGTTGCAAGAAGTCTTACCCTCCCGTGAACTTCATCGACGCGGCCCCCGACGGTCCCGTGCTGAAGGCCGGATTGATTGGCTGCGGAAACCGCGGCACGGGTGCGGCCCTGAACTTCCTCAAGGCGGGGCCCAGCCTCAAGATCGTGGCGCTGGGCGATGTCTTGCCTGACCATTTGCAATCCTGCCGCGAAAATCTTGCCAAAAACGCTCAGGTGCAAGTTGCCGACGACCACTGCTTTATTGGTTTTGACGCCTGCAAGAAAGTGCTGGAAGCTGACGTGGACCTGGTGATATTGGCTACGCCGCCGCATTTCCGGCCCGCGCATTTCGATGCCACGGTTGAAGCCAAGAAGCACTGCTTTCTGGAGAAGCCGGGCGCGGTTGACGCTCCGGGCGTGCGCTCCCTTCTAGCCACTGGCCAGAAAGCGGCTGCATACAACCTCTGCGTAGTGTCGGGAACCCTATGGCGGCACGACCGCCCTCACCGGGAAACCTACAATCGCGTTTCCAACGGCGCCATTGGCCAGATTCTCGGGGCGCGCTCGCGTTACAACGGCGGCCAACTGTGGTACGCGCCGAAGAAGAAAGAGTGGTCGGATATGGAAGCCATGATTCGCGATTGGGTGAACTGGCGATGGCTTTCCGGCGACCACATCGTGGAGCAGTTCGTCCACAATCTCAATACTGTGCTCTGGTTTACGGGAATGAATCCGACCAAAGCCATCGGCGCCGGGGGACGCGCCCAGCGTGTGACGGGCGACCAGTACGATCACTTCAACGTGCAGTTCACCTACCCCAACGGCGGAATCAATGACAGCATGTGTCGGCAGATTGATGGTTGCGCCAATGAAGTCTCCGATTACATCCTGGGGACGGAAGGTTATTCGAATTGCAAAGACACGATCTTTGATCTTAAAGGGAACGTGGTGTGGAAATATCAGGAACCAGGACAGGATCCGGGGAAGACCAAATTCAATCCCTACGATCAGGAGCACGTGGATTTCGTCAACGCCATTCGCACCAACCAACCCATAAATGAAGCGGAGCACCTGGCGCACTCGACGTTGATCGGCATCATGGGCAGGACTGCGGCTTACACCGGCAAAGAAGTGAAATGGGAAGAGATGATGGATTCGAATGAGCGCCTGGGTCCCACGGAATACGCCATGGGCCCGGTTGCCATCAAGGCGGAAGTACCCGTGCCCGGAAGCGCGAAAGACGTCGCCGCGCATGCGAGGACGTAGGAATTGCCGATTTGCGATTGCCGATGGTCGATTGAAAATGGCTGATTAGGAGCAATCGTTCAGGGGCGAGCACAGATTTGACGGGAGCGGGAATTGGGTCGGTGACATGTGAAGCTGCGGAGCGGCGAGGTCATTTAGCCCACGGCGCAGCCGTGGGAAAACGGGAAAAAGAGAGTTCTGCGCCCCTTCGGGGCTCAGGCAGCGGGCAAGTTGATGTCCGCACCCCAATGGGGCGCGCCAAGCGTGAAGATCCCGTAAAGGGTGTCCGAGAATGTTGAGTCCCAAACGGGCGCGTCCAGGATAATGAGCCTCAATGGGGCGCGTCTAAGATAAAGAGCCCCAAAGGGGCGACCCAATCCAGCCCAGGGCATCGCCCTGGGTAATGACGGATGCAAGCCGTGGGATGCGCCCTGAAGGGGCGCGCCATTCTCGCCAGGAGGTTCGCCCTTTCAGGGCTCAGCGTTGAAAGGGATGGGGCCGATTGACCCAGGCCGGTGGCCTGGGCTAGATTGGTTCGCCCCTTCGGGGCTCAGGCGGTGGAGCACCCCCATTGGGGGATCAAGAACCGAAGTAAACAGTGAATCAACGAGTGTGAGCATTAAACAAGGTCATGACTAGAAGTTAATTCTTGCTGAAGAGGAGATCCGACATGGCGGATGAGAAGACTGAAATCCGGGACTTTAACCGGCGAACATTTATCGGTGCAGTGGCGGCAGTGGGTGCAGGAGCCGTGCTGGCCAGTTGCAAGAAATCCATTTCGCCTTTGACGTTTGTGGATGTGGCCCCGGATGGGCCGGTGCTGAAGGCCGGTTTGATCGGCTGCGGCAACCGGGGGACGGGCGCTGCCCTGAACTATCTCAAGGCCGGACCCAACGTCAAAATCGTGGCAATGGCGGACGTCCTCCAGGACCATATGGATAGCTGCCGCGCCGAGCTTGCCAAAAAAGCGCAGTTGCAGGTCGCCGACGACCATTGCTTTATCGGCTTTGATGCTTACAAGAAAGTGCTGGATTCCGATGTGGACCTGGTGATCTGTGCCACGCCGCCGCACTTCCGCCCCCTGCATTTTGACGCCGCGGTGGAAGCCAAGAAGCATTGCTTTCTGGAGAAACCGTGCGCCGTTGATGCCCCGGGCATACGTCAAATCCTGGCCACGGGCCAGAAAGCCGCAGCTTACAATCTATGCGTGGTGACGGGAACCCAGCGGCGGCACGATCGCTCCTATCAGGAGACCTATAACCGCGTATCCCACGGCGCCATCGGCCAGATTGTGGGTGCCGTCGCCCGCTGGAATCAGGGTCAATTGTGGTATGCGCCCAAGAAGAAGGAATGGTCGGATATGGAAGCCATGATTCGCGACTGGGTGAACTGGCGTTGGCTTTCCGGCGACCACATCGTGGAGCAGCACGTCCACAATCTCGACACGGTTCTGTGGTTTACGGGAATGAACCCGACCAAAGTCATTGGCAGCGGTGGACGCGCGCACCGCGTGACGGGCGACCAGTACGACTTCTTCAACCTGCAATTCACATACCCTAATGGCGGAATCATGGAGAGCATGTGCCGCCAGATTGACGGCTGCGCCAATGAACGCTTCGAATACGTGGTGGGCACAGAGGGTTATACGAATTGCAATAACACGATCTACGACCTTACGGGTAAGGTGGTTTGGAAGTATCAGGAAGCAGGGCAGGATCCCGGCAAAACGAAGTTCAACCCCTACGATCAGGAGCATGTGGATCTGGTCACGGCCATCCGCACCAACAAGCCCATCAACGAAGCGGAACACGTGGCCCACGCTACCCTGACCGCCATCATGGGCAGGACCGCTGCTTACACGGGTAAAGAAGTGAAGTGGGACGAGATGATGGATTCGACTGAACGGCTCGGCCCCACTGAATACGCCATGGGCCCCGTGCCGGTTAAAGCGGAAGTGCCCGTGCCCGGAGACGCGAAAGACATCGCCAAGCACGCAAGGACGTAGGAATTGCCGATTCTTGATTGCACGGGTGGCGCCCCGATGTATCGGGGCGCCCCAACCACGGACACGGCCCGGGGTGAAAGGGAGTAGTTCAAGAACCACGAATCTTGAAAACCGGCGCCCGACTTTAGGTTCGGGAATGCGAGTCGAGTGAAGAGCCGCAGATCTCAAAGGCGGAGGTCTGCATTGCAATAACGTATATTCTGTTTTTTTCTAACAAACATTTTTGCGTTCATGTTGAAGGTGGGATGGTAGAGAGAGGAGACCCCTCATCCGCTTCGTACCTCAGCACCTTCTCCCCTGGGAGAAGGTAGTTGTTAAACCGCCCTCTCCGAGGGGAGAGGGTGGCCCGCAACCGGCGTTTTCATCAGCCGGGGCGGGTCGGGTGAGGGGTTTCTTCCTCCGCCCACGAAGATTTGTTGCGGCTCCGCCGCGCTGCGCTACTTGTTTGAGCCCCAACGGGGCGCAAGAACCGTTCCTGATTTTGCTGTAGCAGCGATCTGAAGTTCTCAGCATTTACATTCTGGAAGGTGGAATTCGGCTGGACAGGAGAATAGCGACTATGGCGGAAACCGCGGTTGGGGATTTACTGGTCAAATACGGATGGATACTCGCGCTTATCATCATTGTGGCTCTGCACAAACTGATTCTGCGGATTTTCTTCGGCACGGTCATAGTTTCGAAAGATGAAATCGGGATCGTTAACAAAAAGTGGGTGCTGTTCGGTAAAAACCGGGAACTTCCCGGCGGCGCAATCATTGCTTTGAACGGTGAGGCGGGTCTACAGGCAGACACCCTCGCCCCGGGAATTCATTTTGGACTCTGGGCCTGGCAGTATGCTGTCACCCTGGACCATTTTGTTACCATCGACAAAAACCAAATCGGCGTCGTGGAAGCGCGCGACGGTCATGCTCTCTCGGGAGGCCGCGTTTTAGCCCGAACGGTTGCCTGTAGTTCGTTCCAGGACGCGCGGGCGTTCCTGACGAACGGTGGCGAGCGCGGGCCGCAGATATCAATCATCCCGCC
>JARLGN010000356.1 GCA_031292775.1 Acidobacteriota bacterium
GTGCGCGCCGACTTTAAGAAGAAAGAGGGCTTTGATCCCATCAAGTTGTTCAGCCCCAACTCTCCTTATTACTACAAGACGGACCCGTCCGCCCTGGCCAAATTTCAACGCTACCGTGACGACATTGTGGTGGACTGGCACCGGCGCGTGCTGACGGAGTTGGAGCCTTTGCGCAAGCAGCACGGATGGGAAGTCATCATCACCATGCTCGATGGCCTGCATGATGATTACGTGCGGCCCGCTCTGGGCATCGACTCACGGCGGATTACCGCCCTGATGCGTGAGTTTCCCTTCACCCTGCAAGTTGAGGATCCTGCAAAATTTTGGATGACGAGTCCGGAACGCTACCGCCGCTTCACGGCGACCTATCTCAAGCTGGTCCCCGATCCCCGCCGCCTGATGTTTGACGTCAACGTGGTCGACAATCGCGATATTACCGGCACCAATCTGCCGACCAAAACGGCAACAGGTACGGAGCTGGCCCTGACCCTTCTCGATGCCTCCTCCGCTTCCGGGCGTGTGGGCGTGTACGCCGAACAAACCGTCTCGCCGCAGGATTGGGATCTGATCCAGATGGTTTTGAATCGGCCCATTTCTGTTTCTGGCGGCACGACAAAAATGGAGGTCAATGCTTCAACCTCCCTGGTGCTCACCCCCGCCGACGATCCTCTGTATTATGTGGATGGCTATGCGTGGCCGGCGGTTTCGAGGGACGGCGTTATCCTGCCAACGGGGCAGCATACCATTTCCACGGAGCGGAGTTGGTGGCATTTCCTCGACACCGACGGCTTCCAGGCGCGCATTCTGACCACAACGGCTGACTTGGAAGAGGCGCGTGCGGATACCACCGGCCTGACCTTCCAATACCGGTCGGCGGGGCGCGCGGTCTTCGTCTTTGACCAGCAACCCCATGAAATCCTTCTGGATGGTAGCCCCGCGACCCTGCCTGTCGATCGCAGCGGAAACGACTGGTCCGTGGTTTTCCCCGCGGGCGATCACCACGTGCGGGTGGCCACCAATACCAAGGCGGGTGTGGCCGTCGACCTCGTGGGCTGGGCGTCTTCCTGGGCCATCTGGGCCTTTGGGATTCTCGCCACGGTGCTGATGGTTGTTATTTACTTGCAAGTTCGGCTACAGCGGCTTATAAAACGTAATGGATAAGGATTAATGTCTAATTTTCATTGGATCATCGACGGACTCTTCGTCTCTACTGTCGCCCTGATTTGGTTTATGCTGGGCTATCAGACCCTCCTGTTTTTCCTCGGGCACATCTATTACCGGCGCACACGCCATGCCACCAAGGGTCTCCCGGAGATTCCCGACGCTGGGCTGCCGTGCATCTCAGTTCTGGTGCCTTGCCATAATGAAGGACGCGTCATCGACCACACCATCAAAGCGCTGCAAAAGCTCGATTACCCGGCCGACAAAATCGAGTTTCTGATGATTAACGATGGCAGCACTGACAACACGGCGGAGGTGATTCGCAGCTTTACATCGGATCCGCGTGTGCGGCTGCTGGAAGTGCCCAAGCTTCTGAGCGCACGGGGCAAATCCGGCGCACTCAACTACGCACTGTCGCAAACACGCCATCCGTTGATCGCCATCTACGACGCCGATAATCTTCCTGAGCCGGGAGCCATTCGCCCCCTGGCCGTGCAGCTTGTGCACTATCCCAATCTGGCAGCCGCAGTGGGGATGTACCGCGCGTGGAACCGCCGCCGCGCCCTGATTACGCGATTCGTCAACATTGAAGGCATCGGGTTCCAGTGGATGGTGCAGGCGGGCCGCTGGATGCTGATGCGCCTCACCATGTTGCCGGGCACCAATTACATTATCCGCAAGTCAATTGTGGAAAAGCTGGGCGGCTGGGACGAGCAGGCTTTGACGGAAGACTCGGAGATGACCGTGCGGCTCTACCTGGCCGGCTACCACATTCAACTGGTGCCCGCCTCGGTAAGCTGGGAGCAGGAACCGGAGTCGCTGCGGGTATGGTTCAAGCAGCGCCGGCGCTGGGTCCGCGGCTTCAATTATGTGCTGAAAAAGCACGCCGCCGGATTGCTTCGCTCCAAACCCCGCCGCATCGCCTTTGAAATCCTGTCATCGCATCTGTTGTATTACTTCTTCTTCCTGGCGGTGGTGATTTCCGACAGTCTTCTGGCTCTTTGCCTTGCCGGACTGATCAACATTAATGTCCCCGGACCGTACAGCCTGGTGTGGGTTCTTGCCTACGCCACGTTTGTTCTTCAGCTTGTTATTGCCCTTTCCTGTGAGCGAGGGGAAGACTCCCCGGCCAATATCCTGCTGACGATTGTGATGTATTTCACCTACACCCAGCTTTGGATTCCCGTGGTGGCCGCCGCCTTCTACGACGATTTCATCATCCATCGCGCAATCAAGTGGGCGAAGACGGAACGCTACCAGGTGGGAACAGCATAGGCGGCAAGGACGAAACTCGAAAATCGAAACTCGAAACGCGGTCCGATTTTCGAATTTCGATTTTCGAGTTTCAATTTCCCACTCAAACCGACCAATCTGAGAAAATCACTCCATGACTTCTAAACGTATCCACGTCCTTGTCGTTTTGGGAACCCGTCCCGAAGCCATCAAACTCGCCCCGGTGATCCGTGAACTGGGCCGGCATCGCGACCAATTCAAGACGCGTATCTGCATTACCGCGCAGCACCGCCACCTGCTGGAGCCGATTCTGCGCTGGTTTCGCATTCCCATTCACGACGATCTTGATGTGATGCGGCCCAATCAGGAATTGTGCGGGTTGTCCGCCCTGATTCTGGAGCGCTTTCACGAAGTCCTGGCCGTCCAGCGGCCTGACGTGGTTCTGGTGCAAGGCGACACCACTACCGTTATGGCCGCGAGCCTGGCCGCCTTCTATCACCGCGTGCCCGTGGGCCACGTGGAAGCGGGTCTGCGTACCAATGACCGCTATTCGCCCTTTCCGGAGGAGATTAACCGCCGTTTGGCATCGCAACTGGCCACCCTCCACTTTGCCCCGACGAACTGGTCGCGCGATAATCTGTTGAAGGAAGGGATTCCCCGCGAGCGCATTATTGTAACGGGCAATACGGTGGTTGATGCTTTGCTTGAAACCCGCGACCGCGTGGTCCGCCGGCCGGCCTCCATCCCTCAGCTTCGTGGTCTCAAGCTCGAGGGGCGCAAACTGATTGTGGTGACGGCGCATCGGCGGGAGAATTTCGGGCCGGGTTTGACGAGCATCTGCAAAGGGATATTACGCCTGGCATCGGACCGCGAAGATA